>JABXJZ010000008.1 GCA_013375335.1 Desulfobacterales bacterium | reverse complement strand
CAAGAGGGCAAAGTATCTCTCCCCTTCCTTTGGCGGTCTTATCTGTCCTGAGACAGTATCCCCTGTCCTCAGGTTAAACCTCCTGATCTGCGATGGTGAGACATACATATCGTCGGGCCCGGGAAGGTAGTTAGAATCCGGCGACCTAAGAAAACCAAAGCCATCCGGCAGAATCTCCAACACCCCTTCTCCATAAATGACGCCATTTTGCTCTGTTTGGGCCTGCAAGATATCGAAGATGAGGTCCTGTTTCCGCATGCTGGAGGCACCTTCAATCTTGAATGCCTTAGCCATATCTATCAATTCACCTATATTCTTCCTTTTTAGCTCAACCAAGTTCATCTCTTGCTACACCTCTATAGGTTGAGATATATTCATTCTGCCCTCCCCTCGTCTCTTGCTCCCCCAGCAAAAAAACGAGGACGGAGAACAGACTCCACCGCCTCACATGAGGCACTCTAATACTACTATTTCCGAAGATTATGGTAGATGTCGATAGTTTAGTAGACCTTTAATGATGAAAAATACAGTAATCTAATTGAGCGAGGAATGCCTTTGTTGTGGATGCATAGGGTATCACGTCGCATAATAAAGCTTCAAAAGCCCTTTGTCAAGGGATTTCACGAGATATTTCACATTTACAGCGTTCGATTCTCGTTAAGCCACGCTCGCAGGCGGTCCATGTCCGGTGGGGGAGGGGCCTCAAATTCCACGTATCTTAGTGAATCAGGATGAATGAATCCCAACAATTCAGCATGGAGCATCTGCCTTTTTGCTAAAGTATAGGCCCCCTTCATGGTCGAATTCTGTTGCCTCCACCATCTTTTTCCGTATCCATACAGTGTATCGCCTAGTACCGGATGGCCGATATACGCCATATGGACCCTTATCTGGTGAGTCCTGCCAGTATGGGGGGTTATCCTCAAGACCGAAAAACCCAGGGAAAAGACCGACACTACCTCCCACTCGGTAATAGCCCTCCTGCCCTTCAAAAGGGAGACGCTCATCTCTTTTCTTTTTACCGAATGCCTGTTAATAGGCAAATCCACCATCCCCTGCTCTCTTGCAACCTTGCCATGGACAAAGGCCAGATATCTTTTCTTCACCTTCCTTCGCTTGAATTGATGAGCGAGGAAAGTGTGGGCTGCATCATCTCTAGCTATTACCATTACCCCTGAGGTGTCCTTATCAAGCCTATGGACAATGCCTGGCCTTGTTGGACCGCTAAGAGAGGAGAGATTCAGATACTTGGAGAGAAGGCCGTGGACCAAAGTACCTGTATGATGGCCAGCAGAAGGATGAACCACCAAACCCGACGGCTTGTTGACTACCAAGATCGAGTTGTCTTCGTATAGAAGATCGAAATCTACCTTCTCAGGCGCCTCTAATGGGACCGAAGGAAGCAGGAGTGAAATCGTAATCCTGTCGCCAGGTCTTAACTGATAGCCAGGCCTTTTTGTCTCGCCGTTAACTGTTACCGCACCGATCTTAATGAGGTGCTGAATCCTGGCCCTGGATAAATCGAGGCCCTTCTGAGCGGAGAGGAATTTGTCAAGCCTTCTATCGATATTATCTGATGGTTGATGAAAGATGAAGGTCTTCTCCCTACCCTTTGTCACAATCTTCTAGTAACGCCTGCCTCACGGTTGATTTTGGCTTTGGGCAAAAAGATTGGATCGAATATCCCTCTCCACATCCTCTTCCTTCATGTTCTTGGCAAGGGAGATCTCCTTTACAAGCAGACTCCGGGCTGTATCCAACATCTTTCTTTCTCCAAAGGACAGCTCTTTATCCTGTTTTATTGCAGTTAAATCACGATAGACCTCCGCAACCTCAAACACAGAGCCGCTCTTAATCTTATCCATGTAATCCCTGTACCGTCTGTTCCAGGTCTGATTGCCATTTACAGATACATCTCGCTTCTTAAGTATGGCGAAGATCTTTGACACATCGTTCTGATCTATTATCTCTCTTAATCCAACATTTGCAGCGTTTGAAGACGGGATCATGATAATCATATTGGTCTCAAGTATCCTCATGACATAAAAGTCTTGCTGACAACCCGAAATTTTCCTATTCTCAATTCTCTCAATGACCCCAACACCATGTGCTGGATACACCGCCATATCCCCTACCTTAAACATTGCTACCTCCTCTTAACTTAAGTGATTAGATATGCAATCGGCAAAACCCCTCATTTCCTAAGTCACCACGTTTTGTCCAGATCTCCCCTTTCCGAAGGACCTGCCATTCACGGCCTGATCAAAGAACCAGTAAATTTGAGCCTCCTATAACCGGATTTACACCGTCGTTATCAAAACCAGAAGTAGTACTGGTACAATTAGGAGCAACCGACTCTCTAAATCAGACCGCCAAAGTGAACCAGTACTGGCGCCAACAACAAAGAGATTACTGACATTAACTTGAGCATTATATTGAGCGATGGGCCAGCAGTGTCTTTCATCGGGTCACCGGCTGTATCTCCGACCACCCCTGCCTTATGAGCACCCGAGCCCTTACCGCCAAAGTTCCCTGCCTCAATCCATTTCTTGGCGTTATCCCAGGAGCCCCCGGCATTGTTTAATGTGATGGCAAAGACGAAGCCTGTAATCAAGGCCCCAATAAGGAAGCCGGCTAGGGCGTACTTTCCGAGAATTACTCCCACAAGCACGGGAATGATTATCGTCAGTATCGAAGGGGCCATCATTTGTTTCAGTGCCTCTCTAGTGCTAATATCTACGCACCTATCATACTCTGGCCTGGCCCTTCCGTCCATCAAGCCCTCTATCTCACGCCACTGCCGACGAACTTCATCTATAATGCGTACTGTAGTAACACCCACTGACTTCATTGTCATGGCACAAAACACAGGGGGCATAAGGGCACCCAGAATTGTACCAACGACAACCGGCCCACTTAGCAAGCTCAATGCTGAGGGGAATGCTCCCGTCGTAATCATCTCAGGGGTTACTATTCTCGTGGCCACAGCATAGGCAAGAATCAAACCCAATGAGTTTATAGCAGCGGCACCAATAGCAAATCCTTTACCTGTAGCAGCTGTGGTATTGCCCAGGGAATCTAAGGCATCAGTCCTCTCACGTACTTTAGGTGGGAGCCCCACCATCGTGGTGATACCTCCGGAATTATCAGCTACAGGCCCATAGGCATCGGTGGCCAGGGTCACACCCAACGTCGACAACATGCCAACAGCAGCTAGGGCTACACCGTAAAAGCTAGCAAAGTGAAAGGCGACAGTAATCGCTATTCCTATCAACACTATTGGTGGCCATGTGCTCATCATGCCATTGGCAAAGCCACGAATTATGGTTGCACCACCACCGGCAGTGGAGGCCTCGGAAATCTCTAACGTTGGCCTGTAGGCATAAGAGGTAAAGTAGTTTGTGCTCTCTCCCATAAGCACACCGGCTACAAGACCGCCAAGCACTGCCCAAAAGAGATGCAGGCTTTGAGCCAAGAAATAAATCACCAAGAAGGCAAATATCGCTGTCAATATTGAGGCGCTCAGTGTGCCTCGACGCAATGCCCCTAAGAGAGCACTCATCTCCACCTTCTCGCCTACTCTCACCAAGAAGCAGCCAATTATGGAGGCTACAATACCTCCGGCCATGATTAGCATGGGTATATGCCACGCAGCTTTGGTATCGGAGACTATCTCCAGTGCAATAGCAACCGCGCATAACGTCATGGTAGCAATAACGGTTTCCACATAGGACTCAAGGAGATCACTGCCCATACCGCATACGTCGCCAACATTATCACCTACGAAATCAGCTATCACTGCAGCATTCCTGGGGTCATCCTCCGGTATTCCCGCCTCTACCTTACCAACAAGATCGGATCCGGCATCAGCTCCCTTGGTGAAGATACCGCCACCTACCCTGGCAAAAAGGGCAACTAATGAAGCCCCTGTACCATAGGCTGGTATAATAGACAGGAAATTAGGGTCATTATGCCAGGCAAAATAAAGAACGGCCAACCCCAGGACACCGATGCTGACCACGGCCATTCCCATAACTGCCCCACCCCTAAAGGAAACCCTCAATCCTTCATTCAGGCCTTTTTCAGCCGCGACACAGGTCCTTCCGTTGGACCGAAGGGCCATATTCATCCCGGCATACCCAGCGCCCATAGAGCAAATAGCCCCAAAGATAAAGGCCAAGGCTGCTTTCCAACCCAACGCAGGGGTAATAAACCCTAAAAGGCCTAGAATGGCCCCTATCACGACCACGACGACAAGCAAGGTCCGATATTCTCTATGGATAAAAGCAAGTCCCCCTTCTTTAACGGCCTCAGAGACCTCTCTAATCTTCTCCGACCCCTGATCCTGTCGCAAGACATACCACGCAAAATACGCAACTACGACAGCACCTAAGATCCCAGCTATCACACAAATCCAGACTAAATCCATGCCTCCCTACTTTCTCCCTAGATATCCTCTTCCCTGATCGTCAAGAAATTGAATTTATTCATCGCCGATTCAACACCCTCAAAAACAAATGATTCAATTGCCTCTGTTACTACATGAAGTACCTCCTTGATCGTCCTCTTCTGATCATCGTACGGCGGGTTCAAAACAAAATCCTTAATTGGCTCGCCATATCTCGGTCGCCCTATCCCGATCCTCACCCTGTTGAATCCCTCTGTTCCAAGGTGGTGGATTACAGACTCGACCCCATGATGACCCGCTGCCCCTCCTCCTCTGGAAATCTTGATACGACCAACATCTAGATCAATGTCGTCATGGACAACCATTATGTTTGTGACCTCTGGTTTGTAATACTCTACCAAGTGCTTAACTGCGAGGCCGGATCTATTCATAAAAGTCTGTGGACAGGACAACGCTATCTCCTTGTCGTGCCAATTCGCGCTTGTGCTCAGGGCTTGAAAGCGTCGACCAGTTAAATGAAACCCCAACCTTTTACATAAAAGAGCAACCGCCTTACGCCCAAGGTTATGCCTAGTGTTTCTGTATCCAGTACCTGGATTACCGAGCCCGACTAGAAGGTATATATCTTTAGGATTCCTCTTCGCTTACTGTTTCCTCTTTCTCAGGTTCAGCGGCCTCTTCCTCTACCTCGGCCCCTTCCTCTACCTCGGCGGTTGTAGACGGGGCAACCACGGTGGCTATGGTAAGGCTTACATCGTCTATTAATTTTAAGCCTGGAGGAAGGGAAACATCCCTGATATGAATGGACTGTCCGATATCAAGGCCAGATACATCCATCTCTATCTTGTCCACCATATCTCCTGGCAGACAAGATACCCTTAGCTCCCTCCGAGTATGCTCTAAGATACCTCCATTGCTTACTCCCATCGGTATATTTATCAAATGAATGGGGATCTCTACCTCTAGTTCTTTTCCCATTGCTATCTCGTAAAAATCCACATGAAGATAATCCCTCGTAACCGGATCCCTCTGTACCTCTTTTATCATGACCTTTTTGGACTGACGTTCTCCATCGGAGTCTATCCTCAGATCGAGTACGACAGTCTCACTGGATTTTCCCTTCAGCATCCTTTTGACCTGCAGATAATCTACGGAGAGCATAATCGGGTCTGTCTCTGGCCCATAAAATATGGCGGGAAGCCTACCCACACTTCTGAGCCTCCGTGCCGGACCTTTACCTGTTTCGGTTCTTGCTTCAGCGTCTAATTGCATATTATCTCCCCTCGTTGAGCTTACAACGGCATGAAAACTCCCTCGCGGAGCTACACAAAGAGGGAGCTCACAGATCTTGAAAAGTATACTCTCTTTATGGCCTCTCCCACGATCTCCGCCACCGAAATCACCTCAATCTTAGAACACTCAGAGGCCTTTCGACTCAATGGAATTGTATTGGTTACTACCAGTGACTCAATAGCTGACTCCTCTATCCTCCGCGCAGCATCGCCGGAGAGGACAGCATGTGTGCAGCAGGCATAGACGTGTCCTGCTCCGTCTTGGACTAATGCCTGAGCAGCCTCAATCAGCGTCCCACCTGTATCAACCATGTCATCGAGAATTATAGCCGTTTTTTCCTTTACATCCCCAACTATGTTCATGGCCTCGGCAACATTCGGTCCCTCTCTTCTCTTATCTATTATGGCCAGTGAGGCATCGAGCCTTTTGGCGAAGGCCCTTGCCCTCTCCACACCCCCAGCATCAGGGGAAATTATCGATAGATTGTCCTTAAAGTGTTTCCGTATATAATTCAGGACGATAGGGGCTGAGTATATATTGTCCACAGGGATATTGAAGTATCCCTGGATCTGCCCAGCATGAAGATCAATTGATATGACCCGATTCACCCCAGCTACAGTAATCAGGTCAGCTACCAGCTTTGCACTGATGGGGACCCGCGGCTTGACCTTCTTATCCTGCCTGGCATATCCGTAATAAGGGATGACAGCTGTTATGCTTTTGGCAGAGGCCCTTTTGAGTGCATCTGCGATTATCAAGAGCTGCATGAGGTTATCATTGACCGGCCTACATGTAGACTGGACGATAAATGTGTCTCTTCCTCTCACGTCTTCCTCAATTTCTATTTGAGTCTCTCCATCGCTAAAGGCCTTGTTTACCATCTCGCCTGGAAGGATATTCAGGTAATCACACACCTCTTTGGTCAGGTTTAGGTTGGATGTACCGCCAAAGAGCTTCAAGCCCTCAATCAGCTCATTCATAAGATCTTCTGTTTCTCCTCTTACGAAAGGATGATCCCGTGTGTTTGGCTGGGGTGGGAGGATTCGAACCTCCGAATGCGGGCTCCAAAGGCCCGTGTCTTACCGCTTGACGACACCCCAGAAATATAAAGATGAACAAGCCACGCACCCCTAGCTCAATCCCTTAACTACGAAAACCTCTCCGTCCTGCCACAGGCGAATCATTGCAGCCCCAGCTTCATGGGCCTTCTGGGCCGAGTCAAACAGGCCAAAGAGGCTCGGGCCACTACCGGTCATCAATGCACCAAGTGCACCCAGCTTTATTAAGGAGGCCTTAATTGAACAAAGAAAAGGATATCTGCTAAGGGTAACACTTTCAAGGTCATTGGAGAGTAAATCAGGAATATTGAAAATACATTTTTTGAGGTTTTTTATCTTACTCTGGTTGCAGTTATCTGTCAACTTTAATTTGAAGCGCTTGTACGCCCATGCTGTTGACACCATCAGATTCGGGCTTACAATAACATACCAAAATAAGGGAAAATCCTCTATTGGTTGGAGTATCTCCCCTACTCCGGTGGCGATAGATGGTCTCTGCAGGAGAAAGAATGGGACATCCGCCCCAAGACCCAGGGCAAGTTCTTCCATATCCCCTCTTGAGAGGGGGTTTCCCCAAAGCTGATTTAACCCCTTTAATGTTGCACCCGCATCACTGCTTCCCCCACCCAAACCAGAAGAGATGGGTATCTCTTTGATTACCGTGATCCTTGCGCCCCCCCTGATTCCACTCCTTTCAAAAAATCGGACAGCCGCCCTATGAACTAGATTATCTTCGGTCTCGGGTAGTTCCCTGCCGCTCCAATAGACCTCTAGTCCCTCTTTTAGTTTACTTATCTTTAGCTTATCATAGAGATCCACAGGAACGAGAACAGACAGTAACTCATGATACCCATCAGTCCTCTGTCCAGTAATCTTCAGAAGCAAGTTGAGCTTAGCCGGTGCCAATATCTCAACCGCGGCCTCATCGAGGAAATCTGAATTGGATTTCTCATATAGGGATGTGGAGCCCATCATTGTTTGCTTGCATTAACAAAGCGCATGCGGAGATCATAGAGGAGATGGTCCAGGAGTTTTTCCTCTTCCTGGGTGAGATTGCCCTTGGTCTTGTCTCTGAGCAGGCTTATAATATCGATTGATTGTTTTGCCAAGGCCAGGTCTTTCTTTTTTTCTCCGGACTGAGGGTCTGCGACTTCACCAAGGTGAAGGAGGGTTGAGGAGCTTAGTGAGAGAAGGAAGGAGGAAAAATTGACCTCTGGCAAAGGCACGGAGCGCTTCCCCTCTTCCTTGGCTCCCTGCTTCTTGGCCTTTTTGAATTCTTCCCTTACCTTTCCCTCACTATCAAACGTCCTTTTATCTTTAACCGTAAAGCCTTCACCTCGTATCACTTCTTCAGCCATGTTCTCCTCCTTGCTCTGTAAGGTTTCTCCTCAAGTTTCATGGAATTCATTCGTGGCAGCGAGTGTGCCTCATGAATAAGCAATTTTGGATTTTCTATATTAATTTTACCAACTTACTAAAATAAATCTAACAGAATTAAGGCACCTACTGCAAGAGAAAATCTTTACCTATACCCTGTCCTTACCTTGTGAACGCTCGCCCATTGTTACGGCACGGTGACGGAAAGGAGAAATCACCTTGACATGGCAGGGCTTTTTCGCTAACTTCAAAATACAATTCGTGGTTACACCTGATGGTACCGCATGCATAAACGCCTTGTGTATCGATGCTTCCGTAACTTGCCACGCATCCTCCACCCCGCTGCAGTGATCTCCATCCAGCCAACTATGATACGACAATTCATGATGGATTAGTGCTTGAGAATAGATTAGATGAAACGACGTGAATCCAGACAAATAGACATCGGTGGGGTAAAGATAGGCGGTGGAGCCCCGGTAGTGGTACAGTCCATGACCAATACCGCAACTCACGACGTAGCAGCCACGGTAAATCAGGTAGACTGCTTAACTAACGCTGGCTGCGAACTTGTTCGCCTGGCAGTCCCGGATATGAAAGCCGCCTCTGCCCTTAGAGAGATAAAATCTCAGGCGACCATTCCGATTATTGCCGATATCCATTTTGACTACAGGCTTGCCTTGGCAGCTATAGAGAACGGTGCCGACGGGTTAAGACTGAACCCAGGCAACATTGGGCGGAGGAAAGAAGTCCAAGAGATTGTGTCCGCTGCTCGAGAACAGGCCATCCCCATAAGGATCGGGGTTAACTCCGGCTCTCTTAACAGGGCTCTCCTGAGAAAGTATGGTCACCCGACACCGGAGGCCCTGGTAGAGAGTGCCATGGGTCACGTACGGATCTTGGAGGAATTGGATTTCCATCTCATTAAGATCTCATTGAAATCACCGGATGTCTTGCAAATGATATCAGCGTACAGGCTCCTGAGCGAGAAGGTTGACTATCCCTTGCATCTAGGCGTCACCGAGGCAGGGGGTCTCGTATCAGGGACCGTTAAGAACTCCCTAGGGATCGGAATATTGCTATCAGAGGGCATAGGGGATACAATCAGGGTGTCTCTAACCCGTGATCCAGTTGACGAGGTCAAGGTCGCATATGAGATCCTGAAGGCCCTTGGCCTGAGGCAGAGGGGAGCGGAAATCATATCCTGCCCCACCTGTGGAAGGTGTGAAATAGACCTCTTGAGTTTGGCAGAAAGGGTTGAAAATGCGCTCAACGGGATTACCACGCCTATTAAGGTAGCTATTATGGGATGCGTTGTAAACGGGCCTGGAGAGGCAAGAGAGGCAGACATCGGTATTGCCGGCGGACGTGGCCAAGGCACATTATTTAAGAAGGGCAGATTGATTAAAAAGGTGCCCGAGTCAGATCTAGCCAGGGCGCTTATTGAGGAAGTCAAGAAGATGGTCAACTAAGATGACGCCTCTTTCACGACGATATTCACAGTTCTTTATTCCTACGCTTAAAGAGGTACCTGCCGAGGCCGAGATTATAAGTCACCAATTGATGCTCAGGGCTGGGATGATCAGAAAGCTGGCAGCGGGAATCTATAACTATCTTCCCTTTGGCTTGATGGCCCTTAAGAAGGTGGAAGGCATCGTCAGGCAAGAGATGGATAGGGCTGGTGCCATTGAAGTCCTGCTCCCAGAGGTACAACCAGGTGATCTATGGATGGAAAGCGGTCGATGGGATTACTATGGACCAGAGCTCTTAAGGTTCAGGGATCGACATAACAGGGAATCATGCTTGGGTCCTACCCACGAGGAAGTAGTAACCGACCTGGTACGAAGGGAGATCCATTCATACAAACAGCTGCCCATCATCCTGTATCAGATCCAGACAAAGTTCAGGGATGAGATCAGGCCGAGATTTGGGGTCATGAGGGCCCGGGAGTTTACCATGAAGGATGCCTACAGCTTTGATATAGATGAAGAGGGGGCCAACCGCAGCTATGAGCTCATGTATACGGCATACGGGGCCATCTTTAGAAGGTGTGGGTTGAAATTCCGGGCGGTTGAGGCAGACACAGGGGCTATAGGTGGCAGTTTTTCACATGAATTCATGGTCCTGGCAGATACCGGTGAGGACGATATTGTAAGCTGTCAAAATTGCCCGTATGCCTCTAACTTGGAAAAGGCAGAGGTGAGGGGGGATGATTCCAAGGCCACAGAGGCGGAAAAAGAACTCCAGGTGGTAGATACGCCAGGAATAAAGACCGTAGATGAGGTAACGAGATTTCTGTCCGTCGGCCCTGAGAAACTGGTCAAGACCCTCATCTATCAGACGGAAGATGGGCCAATCGCCGCCTTGGTAAGGGGGGACCATGAATTGAATGAGACCAAGCTCAAAAATGTCCTCAAGGTTCAAGAGCTTGCTATGGCGGATCCGGAAACTGTATTTGAGGTGACTGGTGCCCCCATGGGTTTTGCAGGTGCCATCGGCTTGAAGGTAAGAAAGGTGGCTGACTTTTCCATTAACCAGATGAGCAATATGGTAATGGGGGCAAACGAGGAAGACAAGCACATCCTCAATGTAAATGAGGGGAGGGATTTTCAGGTGGACGGATATGCAGACCTGAGGTTGATAACCCCCTCTGATCCATGCCCCAGGTGCAGCGGGGAGCTCAGGTTTGGTAAGGGAATAGAGGTCGGCCACATCTTTAAACTGGGGACCAAATACAGTAAGGCCTTGAAGGCCACTTTTCTGGACAAGAATGGTCGGGAAGCTCCCATTGTTATGGGGTGTTACGGTATCGGCATTGGCAGGGTTGTGGCGGCAGCTATAGAGCAGAGTCATGACGAGAATGGTATCATCTTCCCCATATCTATCTCACCCTTTGAGGTCACGATCCTACCCCTTGAACTACATGAGGCCCGTGTGAGAAACGTGGCCGAAGATCTATACCAGCATTTGAGTGACCTGGGCGTGGCAGTCTTTCTCGATGACAGGGATGAAAGACCGGGGTTCAAACTCAAGGACGCCGATCTTCTGGGCATACCTGTGAGGATTACCGTGAGCATCAGAACGCTTGAGAGCAACTCTATTGAGATCAAGCTACGCTCCCGTCCAGATCTTAGGTTGGCACCTGTAGAC
The DNA here is from genome assembly GCA_013375335.1 of Desulfobacterales bacterium. Lineage (GTDB taxonomy): Bacteria > Desulfobacterota > DSM-4660 > Desulfatiglandales > B25-G16 > JABXJZ01. The sequence continues at coordinate 4,384 of JABXJZ010000008.1, read as the reverse complement.
ATGGCCCCCAAGGCTATAAGGGAGGTTGTCCAGGGCCTCTATGATTCGCTTAAATGACATAACGTCGAACATCCTTTCCTATCATCCCACTGCGGATATAGGCCTCATCGAGAAGGCATATGTCTATTCAGCCAAAGTCCACAGGGAACAGGTCCGTCTATCCGGCGAACCATACCTTTCCCACCCCCTGGAAGTTGCTGGGATTCTCACCAATATGAAGGCCGACGAGGTGAGCGTCGCCGCTGGCCTCCTCCACGATACAGTTGAGGATACCTTAGCTGAGCTATCTGACATTGAATATCTCTTCGGCAAGGAGGTTGCAACCATCGTAGATGGTGTGACCAAAATCAGTAAGATCAAGTTCCTGAGCAAAGAGGAACAGCAGGCGGAGAACATAAGGAAGATGATCCTTGCCATGGCCACTGATATCAGGGTCCTTTTGGTAAAGCTGGCAGATCGATTGCACAACATGCAGACCCTCGGTTTCCAACAGCCTGAAAAGCAGGAGCTAATCACGAGGGAAACCCTCGATATCTATGCACCGCTTGCTGGAAGGATGGGTATCTACTGGCTGAAGTCGACTCTGGAGGATCTCTCGCTCTTCTATCTTGAGCCAAAGATCTATGAGGATATTAGGCAAGGGATTGCCCAGAGGCAAGAGGCACGGGAAAAATTCATTAGGGAGATCAAGGAGATCTTGTCCAAGAGATTGCAGGAGGCCAACATAGATGCCACGATAAAGGGGAGATACAAGCATTTTTTCAGTATCTATCGAAAGATGATGGGTCAGGATCTGAATATAGACCAAGTCTATGATATCTTGGCCTTCAGGACAATAGTGAGTTCCGTAAAGGAGTGCTATGAGGTCCTCGGTATCATTCATTCCATGTGGAAACCGGTGCCAGGCCGTTTTAAGGATTATATCTCTCTGCCTAAGGCCAATATGTATCAGTCCTTGCACACTGCAGTCATCACCTCCCTCGGGGAGAGAATGGAGATACAGATAAGAACATGGGAAATGGACAGGATCGCCGAAGAGGGCATAGCTGCTCATTGGAGGTACAAGGAGGGATATGAATCGGACAAGGAGGTGCCCGATCAATACGCATGGATGAGACAGCTGTTAGAATGGCAAAAGAGCCTGACCGACCCAAGGGAATTTCTGGAAACAGTGAGGCTCGATCTCTTTAGCAGCGAGGTGTATGTCTTTACGCCAAAGGGCGAGGTCAAGGCACTCCCCAGGGGAGCAACATCGGTTGATTTTGCCTATAGTATCCATTCGGAGGTCGGAAATAGGTGTGTGGGTGCTAAGGTAAACGAAAGGATAGTCCCCTTGAACTACAAGCTCAAGAGCGGAGATATAGTCCAGATTATTACCTCCAAAAACCATAAACCCAGCAAGGATTGGCTCAACTTCGCAAAGACATCCACGGCCAGAACCAGGATTAGACAATGGATAAAAAAAGAGGAGAGGACAGAGAGCGTAGCCATTGGAAGGGATATCTTGGAAAAAGAGCTGAAGAAATTCAACCTTAACTTATTCAGGCAATTCAAAACCGAACAGCTCTTAGACGTGGTCCACAAATTCTCACTCAAGACCGTGGATGATCTGCTTGCCGGTATCGGCTACGGCAAGATATCAGCAAAGCAGGTCTTGAACAAGCTTATTCCCCACCTAGAGATCAAAGAGGATACGTCAAAGGGCTTTGTCCAGAAGATAGTTCACAGGATAAGGAGAAGAAAGGGCGACATTGGGATTAAGGTGAAGGGGATGAGCGACATGCTCATCCGTTTTGCAAGCTGCTGTCACCCACTCGCGGGTGAACCAGTTATCGGTTTTATTACCAGGGGAAGAGGGGTAACCATTCACGCAAGGGGTTGCCGATATATTAGGGATGCTGACCCAGATCGCCTAGTTGAGGTAGAATGGGAACATTCTGAAGATATGAGCTATCTGGCACGATTGAAGGTTACCAATATCTCAAAAAAGGGCATGCTCGCAGATATAAGTTCCATATTTGCGCAAAACGATATCAATATTGTAGACGCCGATGTCCAGACGACGATTGATAAGAAGGGGATATCCACCTTTACTATTGAGGTCTCTGACTACAACCAACTAAGGGATACTATTTCAAAGATAAAGAGCCTGAAGGAGGTCCTCAAGGTAGAACGTATTTGATGGGCGGACAAACCACTTAGCCGACCAGGCCGGATCGCAAGCACCGCGTGCAGACCTTCATTCTCTTTGTCTGGCCTTTTCTATAAACCCTCACCATCTGCAGGTTTGGATACCAACGCCTTTTCGTCTTATTGTGGGCGTGACTTACGTTATGGCCTACGGCAGGTCCCTTACCGCATATCTCGCATACCTTAGACATCTCCTATCTTCCTTTTATTGACTCCAGCAATCACCATTGAACAGATCGCCCTCTGTTTAACAGTTCAGTGATGAGCACATCCACCTCATTTGTTATCAAGTCATAGGTATTGCTCAGGGGAGGACTGTAGATAGTCTCATATTGAGAGAGCTTTCCCAGGAGGATCTCCTCACCTATCATCAGGAGACCCTTTCAGCGATCCTGCTGACCTCTCGTGGGCCCAACATTTGGGCCCCAAGCAAGGTCTGCTTATCCGGATCAGCAATTAGCTTGGCCCAGAAATCCTCGCCGTCAAATGGCTTCTTTCGAGTTGTCCCCTTCCGAACTAACGACAATACCTCCCCTCCCTCATTTCTGGCCGCACTCTCCGTTATCCCCACAGATACAACAGTGGCTCCGAAGATCTCCGCCCCGAAGGTATTCAACGATCCCCAGAAGGGCACGATATTACCGAAGTGGATATTCCGCGCTATGACCCTGGCGTTCCTATTCGAGTGAGTTGCCAAGGCAGTGATGATCTTCCTCCCACTTACCATATACCATCCCTCAATGCAATCTCCTGCTGCATAGATAGACGGATCACTTGTTTGAAGGTACTGATTCACCTCAATTCCGCCGGTTGTACCGATGTTCAAGCCAGCCTTCCGAGCCAGCTCCACATTCGGAACAATCCCTGTGGCCACAAAAACCCAGTCCGCTTTAACTGTTTCCCCATTTGAGAGAAAGAGCTTAATAGTGTCTTTACCCGACTCCGCCCTCATAACAGAGGTGGACAAGTAGAGTGAGACCCCCTCACCCTTGACAAAGGGATTCAGCTTTTCACCCATATCAGGATCGAGCTGCCGGGGCAGGAGGCTACCGAGGCATTCTACAACGGAGACAGATGAATACCCTTTCCTTATCAGTGTCTCGGCCATTTCAATCCCTAGTACTCCACCACCGAGGATAACAGCCCGCTTCCCTTTGGGCATAACCGACTGTATCCTATGGGCATGCCGTAGTTCCGTGGTAAGATAGTGTACCCTCTCTCCTTCAAGCCCAGGGATATCCGGCATCTTACTAGTGGCCCCAGTGTTGACCACCGCAATATCATAGGGTATCTCCACACCCTCCACCGTTATAACCTTCCTATGCCTATCAATGGATTGTACATCTTTTCCTGTGTGGAGCCCTATCCCCTTCTTCTCAAACCACGAGGGCGTAGCATAAAACATATCGTCAAGGGTTAAGATACCCCTGAGAAAAAAGGGCTGCTCACATGGAGTGTATGCAGTCCTGTCCCTCCTTGTGTAAATATCGATCTGTGCTGGGTTCCCCAGGACCCTGAGGGTATTTGCGCACACGCTGGACGCGCCCCCTCCCCCAATCATGACAACCTTCACGTTGGTCCCTCCTTGGGATTGATTTCCCTCTTTACTTCCCAGGTAAGCTACCTCTCGTAGGCGCAAGGAAAAAGCCAGCTTGACTACTCCACGACCAGGAAATTGTTTGGATCAAGCCTTACCACCGCATCAGGTATCAGCTCACTGTCATGGTCCTTCAGGAACCTAAAGAAGATCCCTGATTGAGTTGCATACAACTGGAAAATGAGGCTGAACAGGTCATCCACCTTGTTACACGGAAAGGGGATCCCCCTCTCATTTACCTCGGCAATATGTCGGTGTGAGAGGGCTGAAAACCATGCCTCCAGGTCAAATTCCTTAGCTATCTCCTTAAATCCCTCAAAGACATCCCTCCCGGTCTCCCCGAAATCAATGCCATCGACAATGAGGGTCCCCGGTATGAAATCGGCCTCTCTTACTAGATTGGTAAGGCTCTCCCTGAGCCTTGTGAGGTCAAAACTCCGCCTCAAATAGGCCAGGATAATCCTTCTCTTATCGAGGCGGGCCCTCACCTCAGATTCGTTCTCTATATCCAGGACCTTAACAAGACCTGAGAAGATCACACTGTAATAGGAGGCTACTTTTTCCGGCGCATCCTTGAGGGAAACGTGCACGACGTTT
>JABXJZ010000083.1 GCA_013375335.1 Desulfobacterales bacterium | reverse complement strand
TGTGTCCGGCATAGTGATGGCCGGCGGCGTTAATTGCGGCCTTGTTAATAGGGCCTGTTACCGTGCCGTCGATTTCCCTCCTGAGTGCGAGATCTATTATCTTGGCCACATATTCAAAGGATGCCTGGCCCTGTTCGGGTGTAACTTGCTTGTACCGTAGATGGGCCAAGTCCATATTGGCCATATGGAGGATATCCACCGTGCCGAACTGATAGAGGCCATCCCCAGGTTTATCGACGACATTCAGCCTCATACTCAACTTCGTAAACCGCAACACATCCTCCATAACTCGGGCGTCGCCCACTGCGAGCGGCCTGCAAAGCTCGTAGATATCCTTATGGTCCAAAGCCTTGGCTGTCACCTCTGGTCCAATCCCTCCTGGGTCACCTACTGAAATCCCCAAGATCGGTCTCTCATCAGCAGTCATGCCGATTTCCCCTTACCCTTTTTCGACCAATATTCGTGCACTTTGATGAGCGTATCCTCTTTGCCAAAGGCCCCTGCTTTCGTAACAACAGGAAGCCCATCCATGGGACCTCCGATAATCCTCCCTTCTGCCACTCCTGGCACGATTTCCCTCAAAAGTCGTATTCCCGTGGCACCGATCGCTGCAAGCACTGCACTCGCCGTGTCTCCCCCTGAAAGAAAGAGGCTCGCCGGCCTGCTGCCCTCTAAAACCTTGGCTACGAAAAGGCCCAATCCCTCAACGATCTGTTCTGGTCCCCATGCTGATAAGGTATTGGCTTCCCCGGTCTCTGAAGGTCCTATCTTCATAATGACGTTATTTTCCGACAAGAGACGCCGTGCAAAGGGCGCCTGTGAAAGGAGCTTATCCCGGTGGTCCTGATCTGCTAAGAGGCTCGGCATAAGGGGGATCACCTGATATGGATAGGCCTTTGTCAGTGCTGAGATTTGAACCCTCATTACATCTGAGGCTGTACCGCAAACCAGGAGATGGCCTCCCTCCCGGGAAACCTTTACCTCATCCTCAACCTCAACATCCCTCCTTCGGAAATGGGTCCCGAGACTTCCAGCAAGGCCAGCAGATCCCACCAAGAGAATCTTCTTGTCACTGTTCAAGGCGAACCGAGTAATCCTGTCAAGGTGTGCCTGAGATGTCACATCAAAAACCACATGCCGTGCCCCGCCTTCGATTAGACGGGCAATTTCACCAGCCATCGCTTCATCATCACCCTCGAGGAAGCTCACATCCACGTGTCCAACCCCATATCGGCTCTGCGCACTAACGATGCGCGACAGTCGCGATTCGGTAATTGGGCTGACTGGGTCTTGGGAAAGCTCTGTCTCGGCAATTGGTACGTCATGGAGCAGGTGCACGTCATGAAGCGTGAGGCGACCCATTTCGGGAAAGGCAGGAGCTATAAAGCTGAGCTCAAACCCCATGTCATCCACTATCTCGTCCACTTCCGCTCCCAGATTGCCCCTGAGACATGAATCGACTTTTTTATAAATACGCTTAGGGTGCAACACCAGGAGTTGTTGTGCCACTGATCGGAGGCGCTTCTGTGCCGCTTCAGCTTTGATCGCGCGGCTATTGGTATAGATCGCCAGTGCCTGGGAACTCCGGATGTGGGAATCCGGTGAGAGATTACCATACGATGTCAACACCGTAGTGCCGAAGTACGGACAGAATTGAACACCCGTATCAGCAGCACCTGTTAGGTCATCGGCTATTACGGCGATTTCAGGCATGGGGTCCCATTCCTATTCACTTCCCAACAATGACACCCCAGGGCACTCCCTGGCCGCCTCTTGAGGTCTATCCCTAAAGTAGCCCCAAAATGGAAATGTCCTACACTGATGAGGCCTCACGGGATAGATGGAACATCTGTTCTTTTCCTTCTCGTAAAAGATACAGGCGTAATTGGTATTCGTCCTTATCTCCCGTATGGAGAACTTGTGAGATACCTTTACGAGATACTCCTCCATCAATTCGGAAATCCCAATCCCCAGGAATTTGGATATGGCCCTTATCTCGCTGCGGTTTACGAAGATAGTGCCGCTCTCCCCATTACAACATCTCCCTTGACACCGTCTGCAGGCCCCTGGGTCGAACGTAAATGCAAAGCCCTGTCTCTGAATAACCCTCTCTCTTGGCATTTGCTCCAAACTCATAACCCTTGCGGATCTGGGGCTAACTAACACCATTGAGGGTCTTCAAGGCAAGCATGAGCGCATGGGTGCCTGAACGACCATGCCCCTGGGCCTGAACCGCAAGGTATAATTGATGGACTAAGGCCAATCCCGGCAACGATAGCCCGACTGCGGCAGCCTCCTGCAATGCTATGCCCATATCCTTGATGAAGTGTTCCACAATAAAACCAGGCTCGTAGTTCCCGCGGACTATACGCGGCCCCAGGTTATTGATGGACCAACAAGAGGCCGCGCCTTTACCGATGATATCGATCACTGACTGTTGATCAAGGCCGACCTTAGCCCCGTACAGCAGGGACTCGCACGTTCCAATCATTGTTCCGCCAACAAGGATCTGGTTACACATTTTCGTGTGCTGGCCTGCCCCTACCCCGCCCATATAGGAAATGTTTTTTCCCATCAATTGAAACAGAGGTAGGATCGCATCAAAGACCCCTTTATCACCCCCGACCATAATAGCAAGGGTTCCGTCTCGAGCACCAATATCGCCGCCTGACACGGGGGCATCCAGGCTATCAATCCCCTGTTTTGCAGCGGTCTCGGCGATCATCTGAGCTAAGCTCGGCCGGCTGGTGGTCATATCTACCACGACCCGGCAGGGACCTTTAGCGGAAAGGATTCCCCCCTCACCCAGATAGACTTCCTCCACATCAGCGGGAAACGCGACAATGGTGAATATAATTTCAGAGTTGGCCGCGACTTCAGCTGGGGATTCACACCAATGGGCCCCGCCCTTGAGCAACCGCTCAGCCTTGCTTTTAGTACGGTTAAAGATATAAAGGTCATGTCCAGCCGCCTGCACATGGCCAGCCATGGCCGCTCCCATAACGCCAGTACCAATCCACCCGATCTTCATCTTGCCACTCCTTTATTGTGTAGCAAAAACAGCCCTTGCTTTTCACGGAACACAGCACCATGAAGTATCAGTCTTTTGGATAGATGAGTCAACATCAAACTTCGCGCCGCAGACCGGGCTTTCTGAGGGTCAACCTAAGATCAGTTAACTGGCCAAGAAATTTTGCAAAATACACTTTCCCTTGATCCCTCCCGGGTTCAATACTATACTTCCAGGGTAATTCGCCTCACCTGAAAATGTCACCTATTGATCCAGGGGAGAAGGGTCGATTAGAGAATTCACTCAGGCACAGATTAAGGCCTTATCGACTTTTGTAGAGCCTGATCGTTTTTCAACCGGGCACTCCAGTCGGGAGCTCCACCTTCACGATATCTCTTCCCACCTCGGGACCCTGCCAGCTGGCGTTATTTGGCCGACAAGTACCGATGAAGTCAGCCGGATTCTTACCTGGACCTATGCCCAAGATATCCCGGTCACTCCCTGGGGAGCAGGCACGAGTACCGAGGGGAATCCTGTGCCGACACGGGGCGGCCTGGTGATGGACTTTACCAGGATGAATAAGGTCCTGGAGATCCGGCCTCACGACCTTCAGGCCGATGTCCAACCCGGCGTATTACGAAAGGAGTTGAATCGTCAAGCGGGTAAACACGGCCTGTTTTTTCCTCCTGACCCGGGTGCAGACGCTACCATCGGTGGTATGATTGCCAACAATGCCTCCGGAGTCCAGACCGTCAAGTACGGCGCCACCAAAGACTACGTATTGAGGCTGACGGTGGTCCTTCCTCAAGGCGATGTGATGTATACGGGATGCAAGGCTGGCAAGTCTTCCTCAGGTTATGACCTCACCCGTCTGTTCATCGGATCAGAAGGCACACTGGGGGTTGTGACCGAGGCCACGCTCCGGTTGACCGGCATCCCCTCACACCATTTAGCCGCCATCATCACGTTCGATGACCTGGAAAGTGCAGCCAACGCCGTGGCAGTGATGATAGGCTCAGGTCTGGAACCTGCCGCCCTCGAGCTGTTAACCCCTGAATTAATTGGTCTCATGAACAGGGAAGAGGGGCTCGGCCTGAGCGAGGTCCCGACCCTTTTCTGCGAATTTCACGGGATCAGTAAGGCTGCCCTGTTGGAAACCTCCAGTCTTGCCAGAGAACTCACAGAGAGCTGTGGCGGCACCAGTTTTAGATCCGGGGTAGAGGAGCGAGAACGAGAAGACCTGTGGCGTGCCCGACATGACGCGTGGGAGACGATCCACCGCGCCCATCAGGGGAAGGAAACGCTCATTGTTGATGTGGCTGTCCCCATCTCCCGCTATCCGGAGATGGTGGTTTTTTCCCGGCAGCTCGTGGGAGAACGGAAGGTCACTGGATATGTCTTCGGCCATGCAGGAGACGGCAATCTCCACGTTGTCATGATGGGAGACCCTGGAGATGAGGAGGAATGGTCTGCGCTTGAAGATATCAATGAGCGCATCGTCCAAAGAGCCGTTGAATTGGGGGGAACATGTACGGGCGAACATGGCGTTGGTATCGGCAAGCGCAAGTTCATGCACATGGAGCACGGCCGAAGCTATCAGCTCATGCGGGGTATCAGTGCATTGGTGGACCCCAAGGGGTTAATGAACCCCGGTAAGATCTTCATCTGAGCCTCTAGTCTCCAAATCTTTGCCGGTAGAGGGCGAGCTTACGCCGCCATGCCTCATGCTTTGAAACCTCACGATTGACTATGCCAACCGGCTCCCGACCGTGCATTACGTCCAAGACGGCGCTGATGTCGGCTTCGCCAATTCCGGCGAATCCCTGGTCAGTCCAACTCAGTGCGTGAGGAGCGAGGATGACGTTATCCAGCTTGAGTATGGGATCTTCGGCATCTGGCGGTTCCTTTTCCAGGACGTCGAGGCCGGCCCCTGCAATCCGATTCTGGCTGAGCACCTCAACGAGGGCCTTCTGGTCTATGATCGGTCCGCGCGCTGTATTGATGAGGTAGGCTGTTGGCTTCATGAGAGCAAGTCTCTCGGCATTGACAAGGTAACGCGTCTCATCCGTGAGCGGACAGTTAATGGCCAAGATGTCGGCCTCACGAAACAGGGTCTCCAAATCGACCATCCTGATGCCGAGCGAGCGTGGCACCGATATATCGACATATGGGTCATGGGCTATGAAATTCATATCAAGGGGTTTGGCGAGGCGGAACATCTCCGCTCCGATATTGCCCACACCAATGCTCCCCAGCGTCTTGCCCATAAGCCCGACACCCATGTGAGCCGCTTTTTGCCTAAACCCGTCAGGCCCTTGCCTGGTTAACGTGTCCTTGATCATTAGCTTGGTGGTCAGGCTCAGCATCAAAGTGAGGATCCCCACAGCCACGGGACGGCGAACTGCATCAGGGGTTATGACCAGGGCAATACCAGCTTGGGTGCAGGCCTCGACATCCACGTTGTCATAACCAACCCCGAATCGTGCGACCACGGCGAGGCGTTGGTTGAGGTGAATGCTGTTTCGCGTGAACTTGAGCCCCAGCAGGATAAGGCTGTCGAAATGCTCAATATGTTTAGGGCTGATCTCACCGTCGGCCTCAATATAGAGGTATTCGACATGTGGATCGGCCTCAAGCGGCCTGAGATCGAAATCAGGGTAGGCTCGGCTTCCATCTGGCTTACAGAAGTCCCCGCTGAGGGCAACACGGAACTTGTTCATGGCTCACCCCCTGGTCGATTTTGGCCGCGTGATCTCTTCTCACATCTTGCACGGAGGTCAGTGACGGCCTCCCTTACCGCATTGTACAGTACCCAGATATCACCGGAGTAGCAGATAAAGTCGAAGCCCCTCTCAAATAACTCCACCCCCTCATGGACGGTAGGCACCAGCCGGCCAAGCGACTTATTGTGTCGCTTACAGGCGTCAACGACCTGTTCTATAGCCCTGGTGAAGGTTGAGTGTTCGAGCTGCCCAGGCATGCCGAGGGACCAGCTCAGATCCATGTGTCCAACCCACAGGCAGTCAACACCATCCAGTGCAGCTATGGCATCTGCATTCTCCACCCCATCAGCAGTCTCAATCAGGACGATTAACGTTGTCCACTTGTTTGCGGCCGCCAGCTTTTCCAGGACAGGGCCTGGCTGGTAGCGGTCATGTGCGATTTGCAGTGCAACTCCCCGCCTCCCCTCCGGGAAGTATTTCATCCACTCCAGGATGTCCTTGGCCTCTTCAGCGGAGTTCACCATGGGGAGCATAAGGCCCTCCGCACCAACGTCGCAGGCGCGAGATATGTGGTGGCCCTCTTTGGAGGGAACACGCACAATGGACGGCAAATCCGCGGCCTGCATGTACCGAAGCACACTCTTTACTGTGTCAAAACTGAAACCGCTGTGCTCCATATCGAGAAGCGCAAAGTCACATCCTGCAGCCTTGAGGATCTGCCCAATCCCCGTTGTGGTGAATTCTCCAACATAGTGCCCTATCTTGACTTCGCG
>JABXJZ010000380.1 GCA_013375335.1 Desulfobacterales bacterium | reverse complement strand
AGCTTGCTTTACCAGCGCGGGCGTTCAGGACCACTTTCAAATACCTCGGGGTCCGGGCTGAATTCTTTAGTGAGGGGGTGATTTTTTCGGAAGTAGGATGTGCATATTTCATACGGGAGTGACAATTCACGATTCAAGGCCTCATCCCAAATAGATTCTCTGGATCCAGTTATGAGTCAAGAGCAGGTCTGACCCATTTGTCAAGACCTTCTAAAGCTGAAAAAGGCCTGCCGCTTTCAGGATTGATAGTAGTAATCCAGCCCAAGGTGGGTAATTTGCGTTTCTCCCATGAGATAGCGTAGAGTGTTTTTCAGTTTCATCAATTGAATGAAAAGATCGTGTTCGGAATAGAGGTTAGGTGCGCATTGTGGAGTCTTGAAGTAGAAAGAGAGCCATTCCTGGATGCCGGTCATCGCGGCCCGCTGTGCCAGATCCATGAAAAGCACCAGATCCAGCACTAAGGGCGCCGCCAAGATGCTGTCTCGACAAAGAAAATCTACCTTAATCTGCATCGGATACCCGAGCCAGCCGAAGATATCAATGCAGTCCCAACCTTCTTTTTCGTCTCCTCGCGGCGGGTAATAGCTGATCGCAACCTTATGGTGGAAGTCCCCGTATAGCTCGGGGTAGGTGCCTGGTTGCAGGATGGTCTCAAGGGCAGCGAGCTTGCTCCCCTCCTTCGTCTTGAATGAATCCTTATCATCCAGGACCAATCCATCTCTGTTGCCGAGAATGTTTGTTGAATACCACCCTGTGAGACCCAGCATGCGAGCTTTTAGTCCTGGAGCCACAATGGTTTTCATCAAGGTCTGCCCTGTCTTAAAATCCTTTCCGGCAATGGCAACCTGTTGCTTTTCCGCTAGTTCCTCCATGGCAGGGATGTCCACCGTAAGATTTGGAGCACCGTTTATATAGGGGATCCCACTGGTTAGAGCAGCATACGCGTAAAGCATGCTCGGTGAAATGCTGGGGTCGTTTTTTTCCAGACCCTCCTCGAAACTCCTTAGCGAGTTGTGAACATCTGTAGGTTCTAGATACGTCTCTGTACTCCCGCACCAGATCATGACGCAACGCGAGACCTCATTTTTTTGCCTGAAGGTGTCGATATCAGCCTTGATGCCCTCAGCGAGCTCTAAATAAGAGGTCTCTGCCTTCACATTGGAGCCATCTAAGTTCCTGACAAATGCCTGGTTGAAAACCGCCGGCCAGGGCTGTATTTTTTCGAGAAAGGAACGAGCCGGCTCAAGGTCTTCGCTTTTTAGAACTTTGGCGTGAAGAGCTGCCTCGTAACAATTATCAGAAAAGATATCCCACCCCCCGAACACCAGATCATCCAGGCGAGCCAGTGACACAAACTCTCTAATAGAGGGAGCGCGGTATTCATATCTCTTACCCAGCCGTATGGTTCCCATTTGTGCCAGCGAACCAATAGGAAGGGCCAGGCCTCGGCGCACCGCCTCTACCCCTGCTAAAAAGGTGGTGCTCACCGCTCCCCCTATGCCAGGAATAAGAACACCCAGCTTGCCTTCTGCCTTGTGGATCTCTTCTTCCCGTCTCATGTCATCCTCAGTTGGTGGTTATTATTTTGTCGCCTAATCTCAGGTGAAAAGGAGTATATTGCAGACAGTCCCGGAAAGCAATATGATTGCGTGTGTAATAAACATCTGATCATCGCCGCTCTTTCCCGCCATAAAGAATTTCTGAATCCTCAGAGCCATTTGGTCTGGGCTCTTCTCTATTGAGTACTCACCAGAAGTCCGTTGTAATGGGGCTTTGGGCAACAGGCTGTTGAGGCCTGGCCCCGTGTTCACAAACAAAACTTGGCTTTTTGGCAATATCAGCATATATTCCTCAAGAACCCCTTTTACTAAGGAGAGCATACTATTGTTTGCATTGGGCTGAATCGAGAAAGCTCTAGGATGGTCATGAGATCTTTTCTTCTGTTCCGAGGCTCCCGGC
>JABXJZ010000379.1 GCA_013375335.1 Desulfobacterales bacterium | reverse complement strand
TGGGCCCTTACTGGCTGTGAACGGAGACCACCGAATATTATCAAATCCCTTTATCTTGACGGGGATAAATCGGTTGAACACAACTGGAGGCTCTTTGAAAAGTACCAAAAGATACAGAAGAATGAGGTCATGTACGAACTCAAGGGCTGTAAGGACGCCGATCTGATCATAATAGCCTTCGGATCTGCCGCGAGAATAGCAAAGACATCTATAGAGATGGCCAAGGAAAAGGCGATTAAGGTGGGTATGTTGAGGCCGATATCCCTTTTTCCATTTCCCGGTCAAAAGATAAGAGATATATCCAAAGACGTCCAAGATATCCTAGTTGTTGAACAGAATACCGGTCAAATGGTTGAAGATGTTCTCATATCTGTTTCAAAAAACGCCCGGGTGACCTTCTATGGTAAGCCATCGGGGAATGTCTTGGAGGCGGAAGAAATCTTGTTGCAGATTGAGAAGTGTAAAAATCCAAAGTAATCATCTGCGAGTCATCTTTTAGCGGAGCTGGGCCAATCTCCTCCAGGCGATATCTATAGAATCTACAGCAAGGTGGCCAAAATTTCAGGGCTTAACAGCCACGTTGCAGATTCCTAAGGCGCTCGAGGAGTAAACCCTGAAATTCTTGGCCACTGCGAGGCAGAGCGGAATTGTTGTTTGAGATATCGCCTTTCGGAAATAGCCCCAGCTATTATTTGCGACAGGGTTAGGAATTGGTATTTGGCATATGAAACAGGTATTCAAAAGACCAGAGAGCTTAAAAGATGTTGCCTTTCACTTCTGTCCTGGCTGTCATCATGGTATAATCCACAGGCTGCTAGCAGAGGTAATAGACAAGCTCGGAATCAGGACCAAGACCATCGGTATAGCCTCCGTAGGATGCAGCGTCCTCCTCTATGACTATTTTGACATTGACGTATGTGAGGCCCCTCATGGGAGGGCGCCTGCAGTAGCTACAGGCGTTAAAAGAGTCCATAAAAACGGAATTGTCTTTGCACTCCAGGGCGATGGTGACCTGGCTGCCATCGGCATCTCAGAGATAATCCATACAGCTAATAGGGGAGAAAATATCACTGTCATATTTGTGAACAATACTGTGTATGGCATGACAGGGGGGCAGATGGCACCGACGACCATGCTCGGTCAGCAAACAACCACTTCCCCCTTGGGACGAACTTCCATTAGGGATGGCTACCCCTTAAAGATGTGTGAGCTACTGGCCAGTCTCGAAGGTTGTGCATTCGTTGCTCGGGTGGCAGTTAATACTCCTGCAAATGTCAGGAAGGCGAGAAAGGCGATTCTCAAGGCGTTCGAAACGCAGGCGAATAATATGGGTTTTTCCTTTGTCGAGGTTCTTTCTGCCTGCCCAACAAATTGGAAGATGAGCCCTCAAGATGCCTTAGGGAGGATTGAGGATGAATTAATCCCCTATTTCCCTTTGAAGATATTTAAAGAAAAGAGTATGCCGGACACCATATAGACCAGGTTTTCAGTGACTTAATAAACACTGTTGGCAGATGTACTATGATGTGACCATTGCTGGTTTCGGAGGCCAGGGGATTATGGTAACAGGTAATATACTTGCAGAGGCAGCAATGAATGAAGGCAAAAATGTTACATACTGGCCTTCTTACAGTGCGGAGATGAGAGGCGGTACGGCAAATTGTACGGTTGTTATCTCGACGAAGGAGATTGGCTCACCTATTGTCGCCTTCCCCATGAGCGCGATTATCATAAACTTGCCCTCACTTAAGAAGTATCAGTCTAAGATAAAGAAGGACGGTCTTTTGATTGCGAACACCTCTCTTATTCAAGAGGGAGAGATCAAGAGGGATGACATCGATCTTGTTATGGCGCCACTTATCTCCCTTGCGAGGGAGGCGGGTAACGATAGGCTCAGCAACATGGTAGCCTTGGGGATATTTCTAGCAAAGACGGAGCTCGTGAGACTTGACTCCTTGTTTGA
>JABXJZ010000378.1 GCA_013375335.1 Desulfobacterales bacterium | reverse complement strand
CATTAGGCATTTCCTTAAGCTCTTGACCCATTTTTACTTTACCTCCACCAAGTCCTATAGCTTCTTAGCCGCTTCCAATATCGCTTTGGGATGCTGTGGATATGTGCCACACCGGCAAAGATTCCCCGCTAGGGCTTCCCGCACTTCCCCTTCGGTTGGATGGGGGTTCTTATCCAGAAGCGCCTTTGCTGCGACGACAAAACCCGGCGTGCAATACCCACACTGCATACAATGGTGTTTGACATATTCCTCGATCAGAGGGTGATTAGCCGCTGCAATGCCCTCTACGGTTTCTATCTGTTTACCGTGGCACTCGATGGCCAGAGTCATGCACGAAAGAATAGCCCTACCGTTCATGATGACGGTACACGACCCACACGCACCGTGATCACACATCAACTTAGTGCCGGTTAACCCAAGCTTATCGTGGATCAGGTAATAAAGCGTCCATTCTGGCTCAACCCGGATCTTATATTTCTGTCCATTGATTGTAAGTTTTATCATCCCCTCTGGTTCAGGTAGCAATTCTGTCTTGTGGTCGGTGATGATGTGGGATTTTATTGCCTCAAAGGAATCAAAAGTATTTGAACAGTAGGGGCATGAATATCTCGTTAATCCATTTCGCGTTTCATTCATTTTGAATGCTCCTTGAACGATGTTTGACGGGGCCAGAAGACTTTTGCCCCAATCGTAACGATAGGAACTACATCATAATCGTTGGGTGCCTTTGAGACTCCTCAAAAAAATCGATTGCTCGATGCGGTTTTCATAGTCTTTCCTAAAATAGTTCAGGGTATCCAAGACGGGAACCGGGGCCGCCTGTCCTAGCCCACACAATGAGGAAAGCATCATAACGTTCGATAAATACTCCATAACTTCAATATCTTCTCTTACCCCTTCACCCTTAGCCAGCCTCTCCAAGATTTCCACCATTGCTTCCGTGCCTTCACGGCAGGGGGTACATTTACCGCAGGATTCTTCAGCCAAAAACTCCATGTTCCGATACATCACATCAATAATATCTCTGCTTTCATCGTATACAGTGATACCTCCTGAACCCAGAACAGTCTCATAAGATAAAGGAGTATCGATCATGGGCTGAGGGATAATTCTTCCCGTCGCACCCCCTACCTGCACAATCTTAATTTTTTTGGCCGAAGCCAATCCGATAACCAATCCCGCAAGCTTACTCCCAAGCTCTACTTCATAAACACCGGGTTTCTCTACATCTCCGCTCACCGAGAACACCTTGGTCCCCTTGCTTTGTTCTGTCCCCATTTTCTTGAACCACTGGTTGCCGTTCAAAATGATTGGCGGAATGTTCATCAGGGTTTCTACATTATTGATAACCGTCGGTCTTCCCCAAAGCCCTTTGCTGGGTGGAAATGGAGGCTTATACCGGGCTTCCCCCCTCATTCCCTCAATGGAATTCATAAGTCCCGACTCCTCACCGCACATATAAGCGCCGGCACCCTCACAGAGATCAATCTCTAGATGTTCCAAAAAGCCTTTCTCTTTCGCCTGGCTCATAGCATTACGGAGCAAATTAAAAAGATAGTGGTACTCGGCACGGAGATAGATATAAGCCCTCTTCGCCCCGATGGCAAAACCAGCAATGGCTATAGCTTCGATAAGGGTGAATGGGTCATGTTCCAAAATAACCCTATCTTTAAATGTTCCAACTTCACCTTCATCTGCGTTGCAAATAAGGAACTTCTCATCATCTGGATTTTCCCTCGCAAGTTTCCATTTCAGTCCGCATGGAAACCCTGCCCCACCTCGACCCAATAGGCTTGATGCCGTTACTTCCTCTATTATCTTCTCTGGCGTCATCTCCTTTTTTGCCTTTTCTAAAGCCATGAAGCCGTCTTTCTTCAAATATGAAGTAATATTCTTGGGATCAATGACCCCGCAATTTTTTAAAACGACCCGTTTTTGCACTGCCATTCTCCTGTAGTCGGGTATTATCGATACGACTTCAG
>JABXJZ010000377.1 GCA_013375335.1 Desulfobacterales bacterium | reverse complement strand
AAGCCTTATGGATTCCACCGTGTCTCCCCACAATTCAACCCGAACAGGCGAATCACATAATGGTGGGTAGAGATCAATAACGCCACCCCTTACGGAGAAATCACCCGTTTCCTCTACTAATGAGGTTCGGAAATAACCAAGGGTCAGCAGTTTCCGTATCAGCTCATCCCTGTCGATGTCCTCATTAATCGCGATGTAATCAACCGACTTAAGGAGCATCTCCTTCGGCAAGATACGCATAAGGAGGGCGTCCAATGAGGTAACCACGGCTGGATCCGTCAAGGTTGACAGAGAGTAAAGCGCCTCTATCCTCTGGCTTATCAACTCCCTTGGAGGGCTCAATCCCATCAGGGGAGAGATGTCATAGGAAGGAAAAAGACATACCCTTTTGTCCCCGTGGTGAGGAAGGAAGAAATCCAGATCTCCGTAAAACCCTCGTGCCTCCTCAGAGTTCGGGAGGACTATCAAACAAGGACGCTCTAATTCGGCGAGGATCTGAGACAATAGGTAGGCCAAGCTAGAACCGGCAATACCAGCCACCTCTATGGACCTAATCCCATCCTTTATCGCGTCTCTTATTATGGCCAGCTTATCCCTTTTCTCTGACACTACGTGTCCTTACAGTACAATTCCCTTCATTGGCTTATGAGGTCAGTGGCAGGGACCAAATGCCAATCCACCCGAGAGGATACTACCATATTTCCCAGCTATTTTTAAGGAGGAATTGGACCACAGCAGGTGGTAACGTCAAAGACAACCACGGTCGCTCTTTCCCAAATAATAGCTTCTCTTATGGGAAATGTGCCTTCTACGATGTCCTCACCGGAATCAGGGAGTTCTCAACAAGTGCGACTTTTCCCTTGACAAGTCTGTAAAATCTGCTATCCCAGCATCGAAGAGATATCAACACTTATACTGGAGATAACGTCTCGATGAGAATAACCAAGATTAAGACCTTTATTTGCCAACCTCACTGGACTTTGCTCTTCGTAAAGATAGAAACAGACGAGGGCATTAGCGGTTGGGGCGAAGCCACTACGCAGGGCCAGGAAAAGGACGTGGAGGCCTCTATTCACAATCTTGCGGAGTATCTGATCGGAAAGGACCCTCGTCAGATTGAGCTGCACTGGAGTACGATGTTCCGCAATAGCTATTGGCGCCCCACCTTCATCGTCACCACTGCCATGAGCGGCTTGGAAATGGCCATGTGGGACATCCTTGGTAAGAGCCTCGATGTTCCAGTGTATCAATTGCTGGGTGGGCCCTGCCGTGAGCGAATCAAAATCTATCGTAACGGCTGGTGGTTCCCCGCCAAAACCCTCGATGACTATGTCGAGCTCGCAAGGAAGGAAGTGGAAGGCGGCGCAAAAGCACTCAAGTGGGATCCGTTCTGGGGGTGCGATGTCTTTTCAACTCGAGATGAGATTCGCCGTGTCATAGAAAATATCAAACGCGTACGTGAGGCTGTTGGCGATGATGTTGAGCTAATGCTTGACGGCCATGCCCGACTGACACCCAATACTGCCATTCAGTTCGCCCGTGCGGTAGAGGAGTATGGACCGGCCTGGTACGAGGAACCTATTCCAACCGATGCAAGCTTGGACGACCTAGCCAAGGTAGCATCTTCAACCACTATTCCAGTCGTTGTTGGCGAACGAATCCCCACCCGCTGGTGCTTCAGAGATGTGTTTGAAAAGCGTGCCGCGGCAATTATCAATCCCGATATTGCCCATGCCGGCGGCATTCTGGAGACAAAAAAGATCGCTGATATGGCCCATGCTTACTACGTGGGCGTTACTCCTCACAATGCGGGTGGGCCCGTCCTCAATGCTGCCAGCCTGCACCTTGATGCCTCTATCCAAAACTTCGTGATCAATGAATTCTTCCCCTTCGACCTTCCCTATTGGGATGAGATCCTCCAAGAGGCTTTTCCTGCTATGGAGGGCGAATTCATCGGGCTTCCAACAAAGCCGGGGTTGGGGGTGGAAATCAATGAGA
>JABXJZ010000082.1 GCA_013375335.1 Desulfobacterales bacterium | reverse complement strand
ATCCTGTTTGCACGGTTGTGGTCTTTACAGATCATCAATGGCCCCAACTATAGGGTACAGTCTGAGCATAACAGAATAGACTTAAGAGACGTCTTGCCCTCTAGAGGATTGATTTTCGATAGGAATGATCGCCTATTAGTCGACAATAGGCCCTCTTTTATCTTAGGTGTGATTCCAGAGGATATCAGAGACGTCGGCGGTTTATTGGAAGGCCTGAGCAGATTGATTGAAATCGATGGCATAACTGCTAGAAAGAAGATAGAGAGGGCTTTAAGATGGGACCCCTTTAATCCGGTTTACATAAAAAAGGATCTCACAAGGGATGAGTTAGCCAGAGTAGAAACCGACCTATTTAGCATGCCGGGCGTCATTATAGAAGTGAAGCCTAGAAGGCATTGCATATACAATAACCTCGCTGCTCATCTCATTGGCTACCTTGGGGAAATTGATAGACACCAGCTCAAGAGGGAGGAGCACAAGGAGAGTAAGCTTGGCGATTTCGTGGGAAAGGTCGGCATAGAGAAAAAATGGCACAGATATCTGAATGGTATTCGGGGTGGGCAACAGGTTGAGGTGGACGCCTCCGGTCGAATACTGAGAGTGCTCTACCAAAAGCCGGCCGAGCCAGGCCTCGATGTCAACCTATCAATAGACGGGGATCTTCAAATGCTGGCCGAGAGATCCCTCTATGGTAGAGCAGGTGCCATCGTCGCCATGAATCCGCGTAGTGGAGAGATCTTAGCTATGGCAAGCAGCCCGGCCTTTAATCCCAATGACTTTGCCAAGGGGATGGATAAGAAGGGATGGGAAGGAGTGGTCTCCAATCCCCGCTTCCCGTTGCAGAACAGGGTAATCTCAGGACAGTATCCACCAGGTTCTCTTTTCAAGATAGTGGTAGCCCTGGCGGGGTTAGAAGAAGGAGTAATTGACCCCCATGAGGAGCTTTTCTGTGGAGGAAGTTATAGGTTTCAGCGGAGGATATATCGCTGTTGGAAGGGGGAAGGACACGGTTATGTTGCTCTTCACAGGGCATTAGTTGAATCGTGCGATGTCTACTTCTACCAATTGGGCCAAAGAGTAGGCATTGATACGATTGCGAAGTATGCCAAAAGGCTTGGCCTTGGCTGTAGGACAGGTCTTGAGTTAGGAGATGAGAAGGCAGGGCTGATTCCGAGTAGGGCATGGAAGCTAAGGCGCTGGCGTGTTCCATGGCAAGAAGGGGAAACGCTGTCTGTGGCTGTTGGACAAAGTTTTACCCTTGTAACGCCTATTCAAATGGTCAGATTTATATCAGCGCTTTTCAACGGGGGCGCCCTCTTGAGGCCGCAGGTAACGAAATGGATAGGCAGAGGGAATAAGAAAGGGGTCTTTCAATTTAAACCCGATGCACTTGACCGCTGGAGTATAAAAAGAGAGAACATAGAACTGGTAAAAGCGGCCCTTATTGGTGTTGTGAATGAGGCCCATGGAACCGGTTGGAGGGCAAGGCTTGATGGGATAAGGGTGGCCGGCAAGACAGGCACTGCCCAAGTAGTGAGTTTGCCCGAGGAAGGGGAACCCGTAGAAGAGACGGAGATTCCATATGAATTTAGGGATCATGCATGGTTTGTGGCCGTCGCCCCTGCTGAAGATCCAGTGATTGCACTAGCCATTCTTATAGAGCATAGTGGGCAGGGGGGGAGGGTAGCGGCGCCCATCGCAAGAGACATATTAGGGAGTTATTTCAGTAGGTCGAGGCCTTAGCAGGGGAAGAGAGAGTTGGGAATGGGCATGAGAGGAGCAGCGAGGGAAGGTGTTCGATCGTCGATTGATAAATAACTTTGATTGGATACTGTTAGCCACACTGGTAGTTATAGGGGTGCTGAGTATTTGTAATCTTTACAGCGCCACCAATACCATTCGGTCGATGGCGGGAAGCCAGGTTTATGTCAAACAAATCTGTTGGTATACCATCGGTTTCCTTATTCTTCTCTTGGTAACAACCTTTGACTACCATATCTTGGATCGGTTTGCTTATCCGGTGTTTTTTATCTCCCTGATCGTTCTGGCGGCTTCCCTAAAGATGGGCAAGGTTGCATACGGGTCTCAGCGCTGGTTGAGTTTTGGTTACTTCTCTGTCCAGCCCTCGGAGTTAGTCAAGGTATCTCTGGTTATTGTCCTTGCAAAGCATTTCTCTGAGCTAGAAAAACACCGACTTAGGGACCTATTGAGGCCGTTAGTCCTGATTGCCATCCCCTTCATCATAATAGTCCACCAACCTGACCTGGGGACGGCCCTAATCTTACTCATAGTTTCCTTCTCACTTGTTGTCTTCGTTAATGTTAACTGGAAGGCAATACTCATATTTCTATCCACTGCCGTTCTTTCAGCGCCCTTTTTCTGGATCATCCTCCAGGATTACCAGAAAAAACGGATAATAGCATTCTTAAGGCCTGATCTGGACCCCTTGGGTGCCGGTTATCATGTTACCCAGTCGAAGATTACCATCGGTTCGGGCCTCCTTTGGGGGAAAGGCTTTCTGAAAGGGACTCAGACAAGGTTAAATTTCCTCCCCCAACAGCATACCGATTTTTCGTTTTCTGTTTTCGCTGAGGAGTGGGGCTTTGTGGGCTCAGCAATACTGTTGCTGCTATATCTATTTCTAATACTATGGTGCCTCAATATAGCCAGGAATAGCCAGGATAAGTTCGGTACCCTTATTGTCATAGGCATTGCCGCATCGATTTTCTGGCACCTCACTATAAATGTCAGTATGGTAACCGGTTTACTCCCAGTAGTCGGAACACCACTGGTTCTGTTCAGTTACGGCGGATCGTCCGTAGTCTCCACTCTGGCTGCTATGGGCCTGGTAATGAATGTGAGCATGAGGAGGTTTATGTTTCAGGAGTGATTATGAGCTGGGGCTGAGATGCGCAATTTTTCTTGCAATCCCAGATGAGGTCGTGGTATTAAGCCGCTGGTAAATATTGAAGGGAGGTGCCAACCGATGAAGAAACCAAAGGACGAAATAAATGCCTTTTTGGGCAAGGATACGGAATTTGAGGGCAAGCTTTCCTTCACCGGCGCCGTCAGGATAGATGGAAAATTTTCCGGCGAGATCTTCTCTAGCGGTACCTTGATAGTTGGGGAAGGTGCAGTTGTCAAATCCCAGATACATGTCGGTGATATGATGATAAGCGGTGAGGTTCATGGGGATATATTTGCAGAGAGGAAGATCGAGATCAATGTCCCGGGCAAACTCTTAGGCAATATTCAAACCCCGAAACTGGTTGTCAAAGAAGGGGTTATCTTTGAGGGAAGCTGCAAGATGCAGGACCTGGGAGAGGGAATAAAGAAAGATCGTGCCGTATCTCCAGCAAAGAAACCTGAAGGCCTTTCCGTTCTGAAGTAACCACTACATCTCCCTTATCAACTCTCATATAGATTCTTGTTGGCAACAGAGGTCTAGCGTGATCCTAGAATCCCTACAGAGGATAAAGAGGGCCGAGGTTGAGGCAAAAGAGAGGATAGAGAATGCCAGATCCGAGGCAACTGGGATAGCCGAGAAGGCGAAGGTAGAGGCGGAGAAATTGTTGGCGGAACAGATGAGGGATGCCCGCAGCCGAGCGGAGAAGATGAGGGAGGACGCCGCGGCGGAGGCAAGGAAACAGTGCCAGTCTATCGCCGAAGAATGGAAAAGGGAAATCGAGGAACTGAGGAACGAGGCCCAAAGGAACCAGGGAAGGGCTAAGGAATTCATCCTGCGTTCGTTGTTGGGTTGAGATTATGCTAAGACCAGCCCGGATGAAAAGGATACAAGTACTCGTATTGGAGGGATTTAGATATGAGACAATCAAAAGGCTGCAAGAGCTCGGCGCTATCCACCTTACTGATTGTTCAGACAGACTTTCCGATCCCAATTGGAAGGACCTGCTAAGACCCCACCCCTTCTCTCCAAATATCAGGAACATAGCTGCACAAAATATCGCCCTGAATCGATTCTCAGACCTCTTTGAACGCTTTGATCCTGAACCGAAACAGGGCTTCCTAAAGGGGGTTTTTGCGCCAATACCCCCAAAAAAGCTTGAGACGAGAGAGATCTATGGTAAGGAGCTTGCTGGGAGCGTTGGCGATATTATAGAGAAGATTGAGAGGGAGATAGAAGAACCTGTGAGAAAGATAGAGGATATTGAAGAGGAGATTGGGAGATTAGAGAGGCTCAAGGGATTACTGGGCCTGCTTTTACCCTTAGAGATAGATCTCGCGGATATCGGTGAATCGGAGTTCTTATCTGTCTTTCTGGGTATTATGCCGAAGGAAGCGATAGAGGGAGCAAGGAGAAGACTAGGGGATTTGACCGAGGATCGCTTCTACCTTGGGGCGAGGGAAGCATCAGGGAACAAGCTAATAACAATACTAATCTGCCTCAAGGAACAAGCACCGCTGGTCTTGGCTAATCTTCGCCGCCTTGATTGGGAGAGGATTGAAATAGAGGGCCAGCGAGGAAAACCGAAAGAGGTAATGGATTCCATTAGCAGTAGGTTGATGACCCTCAATGAGGAGAAGATAAGTAAGGAGGCCGCTGTTGTCGATATAGCTCAAAGATGGCGAGATGAGCTTACCAAGCACCAGGAACTCCTGATGATTGAGAAGCAAAGGGAGGAAAGCCAGAACAAGTTCGCCAGGATGGAGCATGTAGTGGCTATAGAGGGTTGGGTTCCAGAGTGCCTCGCTGCCCAGGCCGCTCAGGGGATAAGAGAGGCCAGCCATGAGGCATGTGTGGTGGAGGTATCGGACCCTGAGGAGACGGATGATGTGCCCATACGGCTCCAAAACCCTCGATTCATTAAGAGTTTTGAGCTATTGACGCGCCTTTACGGGTTGCCAGCCTATAATGGCGTTGATCCAACCCTATTTCTGACCCCCGGTTTCCTCCTTTTCTTCTCGATCATGCTGACCGATGCCATGTATGGGGTAATCGCCCTTTTCTTGGGCCTGTTATTGATAAGGGGGGGAGGAAGATATAATCGGTTTATAAAGGATGCCGGTGTTATTCTTTCATCGGCAGGCGCTGCTACTATTATCATAGGCGCCCTTTCTGGGGGATGGTTCGGTGGCTTCGGGCTTAAGTTACCCCTCTTAGCTGCCATGCAGGTATTTGATCCCATGGTCCAAGTGACCGCCTTCTTGGCCATTGCGTTAATCGTGGGCCTCGTCCATGTAAATGCGGGGGTAGTGATAAATGTGTGGGACAATCTGAAAAGGCGACAGTGGTGGAAGGCCATTAGCGAAAACCTCTGGTTTTTGTTTGTCCAGCCGGGCCTTTTCCTCTTTTTACGAGGCCATAAGTCAATAGGCCTCATATTCATAGTCATCGCCCTCCTGTTACTTTTGATGGGACATAGGGCCATGGCCATGTTTCGGGTGACTGGATTTTTGGGAGATATCCTTTCTTATGCAAGGCTCATGGCCTTAGGGTTGTGTACAACGGGCATTGCCATGACGGTGAATGTGCTCTCCGGCATGCTTTACATGGTTGGCTCAATAGGGGTAATCATCGCTGTTATTGTCTTCTTTATAGGACACATATTCAATTTCCTCATCAATGCCATGGGCAGCTTTGTTCATGGGCTCAGATTGCATTATGTAGAGTTCTTTACCAAATTCTATCAAGGCGGGGGAACGGAGTTTGCGCCCCTTGAGATGAGGGCTGGAACAGTAGAGATCAAATAATATAGTCATAAAGATATAATAGTAAGACACTAGAGCGGCTCACCCAGCTTGCGCAGGAGGAAATGCCGCTGTAGTGAAACGAGGGAGGTGTTTGTATGGAATTATCAGTGGGAGTATATCTAGCAATTATGGGGGCAGCGATTTCTATGGGCGTGGCTGCCATTAGCTCCGGCATTGGAGTTGGCTTGGCTGGTGTAGCAGGGGCGGGTGTTATTTCAGAGGATCCAAGGAAGTTTGGGCCTGTTTTAGTGCTCCAGGCCCTACCGCAAACACAGGGAATCTATGGTTTCCTGGGTGCCGTTTTGATCCTCATAGGAGTTGGTGTGCTTGGGGGAGAGATTAAGGAAATCCCTACTGGAATGGGGTATGCCGCCCTTGGAGGAGGGATCGTGATAGGGTTAAGTAGTGTTACTGCTATCGCCCAGGGCGCTATATCTGCCAGTGGCATGGGCGCTGTGGCCAAGAGGCCGGAGACCTTTGGTCAAGCAGTCGTCCTGGCTGTCATGGCGGAGACCTTTGCTATTTTCGGTCTCCTTATAGCCATCCTGATCTTCGTCGGAACCAAGATTATGGGCGGCTAAACAGAGGGCCTAGCGGGAGCGCCTCTCTGTCTAACAGAGGAGCAACCATGGAAGATGAAGGGGTTGAAAAGATAATATCCCATATAGAGGCCGAGGCCGAGAAGGAGATATCTGAGGTACTTGGTAAGGCTCAAGCAGAGGCCGATAAGATCAGAAAGGCTGCCCAGGAGAAGGCGGAGCGCGAGGCCGAGAGAATCCTTTCAAACGGTAAAAGGGCCGCCTCCCTTGAGGGACAAAGGATAATTGCGGAGACCAAGATCGAGGTGAGAAGAAAGCGGATGGATGCCCAGGAAGAAGC
>JABXJZ010000376.1 GCA_013375335.1 Desulfobacterales bacterium | reverse complement strand
ATCCTTCGTTCCATATGCGCTTGCCTGCGGGTGTCCCGTCGTCTGGAGTCCAAGCTGGCAGTGCCCAGTGTGTGCCAACAAGATAGCGGAGGTCGTTGAGGAAGTAGGTTTTCCCCCTGGGGTGCATAACCTCGTTCACGCGGGAAAGAAGGTAGAACTGAATACCATGATGTTTTCCCATCCCTCTGTGCAGGGAGTTGCCTTTATCGGGTCAACGGCTGTGGGTAAGGCCTTGTTCGAACTGGCAGGAAAACTGGGCAAGAGATCCTCCTTGAACGGCAACGGCAAGAACCATATCGTCGTCATGCCGGATGCAGACATTGATCAGTCGATCGAGTATTTTCTGAGGGGATGTTTTGGTATGACGGGGCAGCGCTGCCTTGGCACGGACAACGTGGTCTTAGTCGGCGAGGTCTATGACGAGGTAAAGGCGAAATTCAAGGAGGCCGCGGCGGGGATGAGGCTTGGCTATGGTCTTGATGAGGAGACCGAGCTAGGGCCCCTGACAACGCACATGGGCCGTGAGAAGGTTACCCGGTGGATAGAGAAGGGATTAAGGGAAGGCGCGAAGATGGTCTTGGATGGCAGGAGAGCCGCGGTAGGAGGCTATCCTGGTGGTTACTTTCTGTCTCCCACGATCCTGGGAGATGTCGACATTGACATGGCCATTGCCAAAGAGGAGGCATTTGGCCCGGTGGCCAACCTCATACGAGCTAACAGCCTCGATGAGGTGATTGAGTGGATCAACACCAAGACCAGCCTTGGGCATTCAGCGTGTATCCTTACCTCTGATGCCAAAGATGCCCGAAGGTTTGTGCGGGAAGTAAATGTAGGAAATGTCGGCGTAAATCTGGGTATACCGCAGCCATATTCCTTTTTCCCGTTGGGCTCCAAGAGGGAGTCCTCTTTCGGGTGCTCGCATACTCGGATGGATTCTGTAAGGCTATTCATGGATCAGAAGACAGTTACCTTACGATGGGTTTAAAGGGAAGGCACTGTTTTGAGGATTGATCTAGAAAAGTGTACCGGATGCGGAATCTGTGTGCTCGACTGCCCTAAAAAGGCTATCACCCTGAGGCACAAGAAGGCAGTTATTGGTGGGGAGTGCGTGGAGTGTGGGGCCTGCCTTAAGGTCTGTCCAGTTGATGCACCAATTTCGGACGGTAAACCCAAAGCAGGGCATGCAACCTGTGAGGCGTGTCCCATCAAGTGCCAGATCCCAGAGGGTACGATGGGTGCCTGCTACAGATATCGTAACGAAGGTGGTAAGGTCGTACGGGGTGTCCCCCTTCATTTTGGGGAGGATGTTGCCGATACCGTAGGCCCTAGCCCCCATCCTTCCATTCAGAAACCCATAATAACCGCTATTGGCGCAGGGACCACCTATCCGGATTACAGGCCTGCCCCCTTTATCGCTCAAGGCAGAGTAGATGAAGTGGATGTTGTTACCTCGGTGAGTGAAGTTCCCCTCTCTTACAGCAGTATCAAGATCAAGATAGACACAGATCTCCCCCTCGGCAAGGAGGGGTCACCGGTTCTGTTCGAGAAGAGGGAGGTCGGACACCTGTGCACAGAGGAGTATGGATCAAAGATCTTATCCATCGGTGGTGTAAACCACCTGACCGGCAGAAGTGGTATCGCCACGGCCCGCTGTATTTCTGAATTGGCGAATAGCCGTCGGCTCAATCTTAAAATACAGGGAGGTGCACGATTAAAGGTCCAGGTTGGCCAGGCGCCAGTTATCAATGGGGAGTTGGATGAAAAGATGAGGGTAGGGTGCGGGAGCGCTACGGCTGGTCTCTTTGCGCCCTTCATGAAGAAGGCAGCGGATGAGGTCATCGTGATAGACTCCCACATTACCAGCCTCTTCAGTGAGCATACAGCGGGGACCTACCTGGGAGCAACCCCAAGCGGTGTCCGCCTGAAGTTCCGGATGAGCACCCCGGGTCGTTACCTCGGTGACCATGGGGATGGATGGGGCGGTACCCCGATTCAAGAGCCAAAGGA
>JABXJZ010000081.1 GCA_013375335.1 Desulfobacterales bacterium | reverse complement strand
TGGGCGAATGCATTGAAAAAGGCCCAACCGAAATAGGAGGATCTCTCTTCTATTCAGTGTCGGGGTGAGAGTGGCTTTTTTCAACAACTTTTTTTATCTCATTTTTTATGATATTTTCTAAAAGAACTGGGGTGCAAAAACTGAGTGAGGATACGCAATGGGGAAACTGAGGGTTGCGCTTATTGCTGGAGGATGGTCAAGGGAGAGGGAGATATCCTTGAAGAGTGGAGAATCCGTCTATAATGCCCTCGATAAGGGTAAGTATGAGGTAAAGAGGTATGATCCAAGCAAGGATCTTCTCACATTAATACAGGACTCTAAGGACATTGATATCGTGCTGCTCTTTCTCCACGGAAAGAGGGGAGAGGATGGCTCTATACAGGGGTTGCTTGATCTTTTAGGTCTTCCCTATGTTGGCTCAGGTGTCTTGGCAAGCGCTCTGGCTATGAACAAAGCGATCAGCAAGGAGCTGTTTAGGAGTGCTGGACTGAAGGTCCCTCGGGAGATGTTATTCTCAAGAAATCAGGATATTGATCAAGAGGAGATACTGTCCGTTCTGGGTAAACCTGCGGTAGTCAAGCCGGTAGCAGAGGGATCGAGTATTGGCGTAAGGATATGCCATACAGCGGAGGAGATTGCTGAGGCCATAAAGGATACCTTTGATATGAGTTCCGAGGTAATGGTCGAGGAATATGTGGAGGGCAGAGAGGTAAGCTGTGCGGTTTTGGGAAACAGAAGCCCGGAGGCACTGCCGGTTATTGAGATCATCCCACGAAAGGAACACCAGTTTTTTAATTACACTGCTAAATACGTGCTGGGCGCATCCGAAGAGGTTTGTCCCGCACGGCTCCCCAGCCATGTCTTCAAGAAGGTGCAAGACTACGCCATAAAGGCCCACTGTTTGCTCTGTTGCAGGAATTTCAGTAGATCAGATATGATAGTAGCTGACAACGAGGTCTATATCCTTGAGACAAACACAATACCGGGCATGACAGAGAATTCCCTCTTTCCGTTGGCAGCAAGGACGGCCGGATTGTCCTTTTCCCAACTAATGGATAGATTAATCGAGCTTGCATTTGAGGATTAGATTGTGCTTTGATGCCTCCTTTGTGCATGGTACCGCGCTTTTTCCCAGGGCCACGTCGTAGTCAAACCTAACCTATTGATTTTTAAGCCTATTGGTGGGTATGGGTATCTTTTTTTGATTATGCCCTCCCATAGTTTAGATTAGCGGGCGTTTCAAAATGGTTTATATAGATGGAGTACATGATTCATAGGCTTACGGCGCAATAAACCATTTTGAAACGACCCAGTACAGACTCATGTTATAGGGCATAACAAAAAAAGATACCCATACCCTCAACTTTGACGTTACCCTCGCTTTTTTCGCTTGCGCAGTTGACATACCTCCTAGGAGATCAGATAATAACTATTTATGGGTGGAAGATATGGAAAATATGGTGAAACAAAAAGACTTGAGAGGTTGCGGAGAAATATAAGGGATCTAGCTTGTGGCCAGGGAAGGCCTCGTTTCTTAAGGGATGGCACCAGAAAATTACGGACATCGAGGAAGAGGCCACGTCCCCCGAGCTTGAGGGACTAAAATCGGAGGAATTGGTTAGTCATGGAGACCGTAACGATAGATGGCATAATCCTACATTTAAGCCAGCCGGACGAGCTACCCATGAATTGGGTCGGCCAGGAGGAGCTGGTAACCCAGATAATGGCAGCATGGTTGGTAATGGGTTCTGGTGATTTTCCGCTCAACCCACGCCTCATAGGTAAGCCGGGAGTAGGGAAAACTACCCTTGCCTATCATGCAGCCAAAAGGCTAAATCGGCCTGTCTATCTCTTTCAGGCCACCATCGATACGAGGCCGGAGGATCTGATTATCACTCCAGTTATTAGTGACCAGGGAAAGATAAAATATATGGCCAGCTCTATTGTTACTGCCATGATCAAGGGAGGGGTAGCGGTTATTGATGAGGGAAACAGGATGAGTGAGAAGAGCTGGGCATCCTTGGCACCCTTGATGGACAACCGGCGTTACGTAGAGTCAATCGTAGCTGGTATAAAGATCAAGGCACATCCTGAGTTTCGACTGTGTACTACTATGAACGATGATGCCAGCACCTTTGACCTTCCAGAATACATCCATTCAAGACTACAGCCTCAGATTTTGATTGATTTTCCTGACAGGGAGGAAGAGAGACTCATCCTGTCTGCCAATCTTCCCTTCGCCGACGAGCAGATCCTGGACTATGTAGTCAATTTTCTTCAGATAGCCCATGAAGCAAACGAGAGGTATACGGTCAGGGATGGAATCAATGTTGCAAGATATGCGTTGAAGAGACTGCGTATTGATTCCCCTAAGAGAGGGAAAGGGATCCCAAGAGAGAGGGTGATATCGGAACTTAGAGAAGCGGCCTCGATGATCCTGGATGATGCTGCTGCGGCGTATTTTGCCACTATTATGGAGATCAATGGAGACAAAAGGACTATCTGAATGGGGAAATGTCAGGCTTGTTCCTATTGTTCACAACAGGGTTGAGTTTGCCCTTGAAGTCAGGCGTCAGTTTGCCTCCTTTGATCCAGAGATCGTGGCAATCGAATATCCTCCCACGATTGGTGAGAGGATAACAGAAGGTGTTAAGAGGCTGCCCTTGCTTTCCGTGGTCTATTATGAGGAAGATGACCACACCTTTATCTACCTGCCCCTGGAGCCAACCGATGGACAGATAGAGGCCACACGGTTGGCCCTTGCGAAAAATCTCCCCATCCATTTCATAGACAGGGATACGGAGGCATACCCTATAGACCGTACACCTATGCCGGATCCCTACTCGATAAAGAGGATAGGCTACTGGCGGTATTGCTATAGCTACCTTAAGACTTACCCAGAAGGCCTAAATGCCCTGCAGGATCAATTGCGGGAGAGGACCATGGCCTACCATCTTCAGCGACTGGACAGAGAAGGGAAAAGGATCCTCTTTGTAGGTGGCCTCGCCCATCTTCCGGGGCTCTTAAGATTTCTTGATGAGCCCCAGGTACAGGTCATAGGAAGGAGGAGCAGAGATGGTGTCATGCTGGCCCATCTGCATACGGAGTCGAGCAGGGAAATCATGACAGAGTACCCCTTTCTTGCAGCTCTCTACGAGAGATTTCGGGGTGATCCCGCCCAGGGTGAACCGGATAGATTGGAGGCCGTTGATCAGTTGATTGATATAGCAAGTGAAAATCATCTGAAGAGAAATAAGGAAGAGGTGGGCGTAAGCCAGCTCAGGGTTTTTAACAGGTTTGTCAGGAACTATGCCCTGTTAAGTGGCCTGTTAGTCCCTGATCTATATCAGATCCTTGTGGCTGCCAGAGGGGCAGTGGATGATAATTTTGCATATGAGCTCTGGGATGTGGCAACAGAGTATCCCTGGCAGGCAGAATCACCTGGATTACCGATCCTTCGCCTGCGGGGGAGGGATGTCTTCCTCGATCAGAAAAGAATTCGGTTTCATAGACGTTTCAGGACCATGCGAAGAAGGCTCGTGCCGCTACCTGTTAAGAGGAGGCGGAAAGAAAGGTTCCCGGGAGAGTGGAAGGGGGCCTTCAAAGGTTACTCCATCTGCTCATACCAGCCAGAGGATATCGTAATTGAGGGATTTGGTAACTACCTCAAGAAAAGGGCCCTCAAGGAGAAGTCAGAGGAAAACAGCAGGGTTGTTCCCTTTGTCAGCTCGATGATGGACGGCATTGATATCAGGGAGACACTACGCAACTGGGAACAGGGGGGGATATATGTACAGGAGAATATCCCCCTAAAGGGAAAGGTGGGATCTGTGGTGTTTATCTTCGACTTAGACCTGCCTGATGCAGAGGGCAAAGAGGATTTCCCTTGGCGGGTTACCTGGCTGGGTGAGCATAACCAGGAATCGGATATGGCCTTCTACAGTAGCCCGGCAGGTGAGGTACTGAGTGGGCCTGGAATATCCAGGTGTCAGTACGGAGGATTCATGCTCACCTTCCCTCCCCTGAGGGTATATGACATCTGGAAGGATCCACTATTTGATATCGCGAGAAACAAGCCAGAGCGGCTTCTCCTTGCAGCCCTTGATTATTCCCTTGAAAGGCACGTCGTTTACGTAGCCTCCTCTCCCCCATCCTCTCTCTGTAAGTCATTTGCTTCCCGGATGGGAAAGAAGATAATCTACCTCCCCATAGGCATGTTTTCGCCCATTACCCTTAAGAAGATCAGGCAGTTCCATGTACTTGATGGCCATCCAGTGAGGCTATACGCACACAGGTATATAGGAAGCTAAGGTTCAACGTGAGCTAAGGTACCCAGAGTGCACTGGGGTCATAAAGGGAGTGTAAAAACGCGACGAACCACAAGACCTAGCAAAGCCATCAGACACAAATGGCCAAGGATCAGACAGCTATTATTCTAGAGAGCATCGCAGACGGTGTCTTCACTGTTGATCTTGACTGGAGGATTACATCCTTCAATCGGGCTGCTGAGCTCATTACTGGGATAGGTAAGGAGGAGGCACTTGGCAGGCAATGTTGGGAGGTGTTCAGGGCAAATATATGCGAGCGGCAATGTGCCTTGAGGCACACAATTGAAACAGGGAAGCGGATCGTTAACCAATCCATCTATATCGTTGCCTCTGATGGAAACAGGATCCCTGTCAGTATATCGACAGCCATCCTGAAAGATGAAGATCACCGGATAATAGGCGGTGTTGAGACCTTCAGGGACCTTAGCCTGGTAGAGGAACTCAGGAAAGAGCTAGCTGGCAGGCATACATTTTTTGATATTGTCAGCAAGAGCAAGGAAATGCACGGGCTATTCGCTATCCTGGAGCAGGTTGCCCAGAGCGATGCCACTGTACTTCTGCAGGGAGAAAGTGGAACCGGAAAGGAGCTCTTTGCGCGGGCTATTCATTCTGTAAGCCCCCGTAGCAAAGGTCCCCTCGTTATTGTAAATTTGGGTGCCCTGCCAGATAGCTTGATTGAGTCAGAGCTTTTTGGTCACAGGGCAGGCGCATTCACTGATGCAAGGCAGGATAGAATTGGCAGAGTAGCTGCAGCCGAAGGGGGGACCCTCTTCTTGGATGAAATAGGTGATCTGTCCCCTCACCTTCAGGTAAGATTGTTGAGGGTCCTACAGGAAAGGACCTACGAACCACTGGGCTCAAACAAACCTGTTCATGCAGATATCAGGATTGTCGCAGCCACAAACAAGGATCTGGGTGCCCTGGTAAGAGAGGGGTCCTTTAGGGAGGATCTCTATTATCGGGTTAATGTGGTTAAGCTAGCCCTGCCTCCCCTCAGGGACAGGCGGGAGGATATACCGCTCCTGGTTGATCATTTCTTGAGGAGATTCAACCGGTTGAGCGGGAAGGAGATAACCGGGATATCGCCGGAGGTACTTTCCATCCTGATGGCATATGATTTTCCGGGCAACGTGAGGGAGTTGGAGAATATCGTTGAACATGCCACTGTCCTTTGTCGCGGAGCGCTGATAGAGGGCCAACACCTGCCAGATTACCTGCAACCGACTTTCCCTCTGAAAGAAACCGGGACCCAGGGGCCCGTTTCCTCGAAGAGGATCAAGTGGGCCGAACTTGAGAGAGGATTCCTACTACAGGCACTGAGGGATAACAGTTGGAATCGCAAGGCGACTGCTAGGGAACTGGGTATTGGTAGACAGACCCTGTGGCGTAAGATTAAGCGGCTCAATATTCAACTACCAAAGAAGGATGGCAGGGCTTCCAGGCGCAGGAAAGGACAAGAGGGCACCTAGGCAAAGATTGCACGTCTCACAGATAGCGGGATAATGTTGCGGGGAGGATGGAGAAAATCCTTGATGTTTTGGCTGGTATGGGTAGCATAGGTTCTTGGATTGTGAGTGCTGGCTAGGCAGCTATTGAATAAGGAGAAGGGATCGGGGTCGTATCCATACAAAAGGGGATTTACATCATGAAAGAAAGAGAAGAGGTGACCACCTTTTTAGGGAAGGGTGCAGAATTCGAGGGAAAGCTGACGTTTCATGGGACCGTCAGGATCGACGGCCATGTCAAGGGGGAAATATCGGGGGATGGAAACCTTATCGTAGGTGAAGAGGCAGTGATCGAGGCAGATATGCGTGCCTCTTATATTGTCATCACTGGCGAGGTCCGCGGTAATATCATTGCTGATCAGAGGGTTGATATCAGTGCACCAGCAAAGGTCTTTGGAAATATTCGGGCCCCTTCTGTGGTGATGGATCAAGGGGCCCTCTTCTGGGGAGAGACCCAGATGTACCGGGCGAAAGGGGCGCGTGAGAGTAGATCTGCCTTAATAGGGTCAGATCAGTACGCTAGCGGCCCTCCTCCAAATCTTACGGCCATTTACGGCATCGTCACTGACCAGAAGACAGGCAGTCCCATTAAAAATGCTAAGGTTAACTGTAAGGGCCTAGGCAAAAAGAGCACCGAGACCAACACCTCGGGATATTATGAGTTGACCGATCTTAAAGACGGCAATTGGAAGCTGAAAATCGAGGCCGAGGGCTACAAGAAGGGAAAAACTCAAGTCGCAATAACAGGTGGGCAGGCGTATG
>JABXJZ010000080.1 GCA_013375335.1 Desulfobacterales bacterium | reverse complement strand
CGCCCTCCATCTCTTCTATAAGCTTAGCATAGTCCTCTACCTCATAGGTTCCGAGGCAGTCAGTGCCAACGATGATGAGATCTTCAAGGCTGGCCTGTCCCAGCTTGGTGAGTTCAATGAGGGCCCGGATTTCGCATGGTTTGAGCACAACCCCCAGCTTCTTACCAGGCTTGTCAGCAGTGAGCTGGGAGACGATGGTAGCGGAGTTCATGGGCATCACCGGGGAGAAGGGATTGGCTCTGTCCAGGTGTGTTGGGTCCTTTACTAGGGTCTGAACCAGACTCCGGCCATGTGAGATTTCCTGAGGCACGAGCAGAAAGTCAACGATCCTTTGCTTTAGAAGCATAGTGAGCAACTTCCTCACTGCTTTTAGCATGTCTCCGTCCGTCTTCAGGGTAGCTTCCACTTTCATTCTGATTCTCTTGGCGGTAGGTCGAGTGCGTTGGGCCTCCATATACCAGCTGTTTCCTGCCACATCTCCCAGGGCTTCCGCATGGGGTTAGGATCCTTTTGCCGGAGCTCGGCAACCATCTCGTTTACTGTGTCTCTAAAGAGCCCGCCTTCGCTGGCGTCAATCCACCGTAACCAGATTCGGTCCTCATCAATGCCAACCTGACGCAGGATGGTCTTCAGGATCTCCACGCGGCGCATGGCCTTATAGTTCCCGTTCTGGTAATGGCAGTTTCCGAGGTGACAGCCCCCAATGAGAACACCATCTACCCCATCGAGCAAGGCCTTAAGGACATAGACAGGGTCGATAGAGCCGCTGCACATGACTCGGATTGTTCGGACGTTCGGCGCATAGTGAAGGCGAGAGGTTCCAGCCAGGTCAGCGCCTCTATATGAGCACCAGTTGCAGAGAAAGGCCACTATCCTTGGTTGAAATTCAGCCATCTTATTTCAGGACGACATTGAGCCACCTAGGAAGAGCTCGTGGAGGAAACGAGATCATTGCCGCCCATACATAAGCTTCCATCCTTCTGAGTGAGAGATGGCTCCTGGTTCACAGGCAGTTATACAGGGGGTGGGGGTCTCACCGTAGCCAGGTTGGCAGGGAGCGCAGCTATACCTGATCTTCTTGCGTTCCTCCTCCCTTACACTCGCCACAGGCTCTTCATTGAAAGGGTCATACTCATCCTCACCTACTTGAAGCACATTTGAAGGGCAGGCCTCAGCGCACTTACCACATCCACTGCACCTATCCGTGTCAATGATGACGAACCAGTCACCAGAGCCATCTTTAAAGCCAAAAAAGGCCTTCATCCCTTTCCCTTTTACGCCTTCCTTACGCTCTTCACTTTTCCCCTGCTCAGCATGGCCTCTGCGAACAGAGCTGCTCCCAGGCCTCCGGCGATCTGGGTGTCAAAGGGATAGGAGCGATATTCAGGCTTGTACCAGACCCTCTCAGCGGTCTTGATCCCCAGCTCTTCCTCAAGCCGCTTTACAACCCCCTCATTCTTGGCTATGCCGCCGGTTATGACGAATTTCTCCTGCACACCGAGACGATTCAGCAACTCCATTATCCGGTGTGCCATAGCAGCACAGTAGGCGGCCATTATGTCGTTCTCAAGCACCCCTTCCTCTAATAGGCCAACGACCTCGGTCTTGGCAAATACCACACAGGTGCTGCTTATCATCTCTGGTTCCGCCTCGATCTGGAAGGAACGCGGCCCAATCTCCCACACAGGCACCCTTATGAGGTCGGCAAATACCTCCATTCCTCGTCCAGTGCCGGCGGCGCACTTGTCGTTCATCATGAAGTTGAGGACCTTGCCCCGGTCATCGCAGTTGATGGCCTTGCAGTCCTGGCCACCCATGTCCATCACCGTCCTTACCTCTGGCCCATACATGAAATTGGCTCCCCGAGCATGGCAGGCTATCTCAGTAATCGTCCGTTGGGCCATGGGCACATTTACCCTGCCATAGCCAGTCCCGATGCAGTAATCAATGTTATCGACCGTCAGATCGCTTCCCTCCAAGGCCATATTCATGCACTTCCAAGCGCTGTCAGGGCTATCCGAACCCGTTCGTGTGTTGCTGAAGGCGTAGAGCTCGCCATCGACTGCCACCACTGCCTGTGAGCTCACCGAACCCACATCAACCCCGGCGGTGATAGTCTTACCCTTCTTCCAGTCACCATCTGGATTTACCCAACCGCCTTCAGGCCATCTCCAGTACTCCTCCTTCTTCGCTTCCTCTGCCATGGCGCTACACCTCCCTTATTAAGCCTTTCCCTCTTCGTATTTTTCCTTTTCTACCACCTTCGCCTCGACCTCTTCCTCCAGCACTCCGGCTGTAGCCGCGGCAGCAGCTCCCAGAGCTCCCACAAAGTCAGGGTCATCGGGCACCACCACATCCATTCCAATCTCCTTCCTTAGTGACTCAACGAACCCAACGTTTCTGGCCATTCCGCCGATCACAACCACGTCCTTTTCCAGCCCCACGATGCGAGCTACCGAGGCAATCCTCCCTGCTATTGCATCGTGCACTGCTCGCGCAATATCGCGTTTCTCTGTCTTGGCGTGAATCAGCGAGACCACTTCCGATTCTCCAAAGACGGCGCATTGGGCATTCATCGGGATTGAGCGCGTGGACTCAAGTGAGATTCTCGCCATATCCTCCACCGATATCTCCAGCGCCCTGGCCATGGCCTCGACAAAGGTGCCAGTGCCGGCCGCGCATTTCTCATTGATGGCGAAGTCAAGGACTTTTCCCTCGGGGCTCGCCTTAATGGCCCGTCCCTCCTCCGCCCCTACATCAATGATGGTCCTCGCTGAGGATATAAGTCGAATTACACCCCTGGCATCGGCCGCGGCATCGGGGATCATACCCTGAGCAAAGGCAGCCCTCTTGCTCGCACTCCCAGTAGCCACCACGCGTTCGACATCCGCTCGCTTGAGACTGGCCTGCTCAAGCACCTCATCGTACAAGCGCTCTGCGGCCTCTGCCTTCTGTATTCCTGTCGGCGAATCCCCCTTCGCCAGCATTTCACCATCCTTCATAATTACTACGTGGACGTTCTTACCGCCCACATCTATTCCTCCAACGATCATCTTGTCCTCCCTTAATCAGCTATCTTCTTGAGCCCTAAGGTCTCAGTAAGAAAAAGATCCATGAGCCTCTTGGCGCGGGCCTCATCAAACTCCCTCTCATCCGCCATATTCCCCTCAAAGGTCATTACGGGTAGACCTATCTCCTGTAAAGCTATCTTCATCTCCATCTGGTGCTGGGCTGTCCCCTCGCAACCCCGGTTAAGGTGTAGTATTGCCGCATCACACTTCCACTGCTTGGCTATCTTCGTTACCAGCTCATTCTTGTATTTGGCTCCATAAAACGGGGCCCACATCAGCTTGCCTTTGAGCTCACCTTCCGCTAAAAGCCTCAAGGCATGGTCCCGGTCCTTGATGGTTATGCCTTGTTCCTCAAGGGTCGGATACGGCACAACGTTCCCATTCTCATCCAGCTCGAACCACCCAATGAGGGAAAAGGTGTAAAGGCTTGCGATGGAAACCACACCATACGTCTCCAGGTAACGGAATATCCTGAGAAAACCCCAGGGAGGCTGACTATCACCCAGCATCCGGCACTGCTCACCCGCCACAGCAGCGATGTTATTGGCTACCCGATCCTTCACCTCCGGATACAGCTCCTTCTCGTAGAAGTCGGCGATCTCCTTGTTTGACTTCTCCAGAGTCCCCAATACGTACAGGGAAAACATCGTCTTCTCATCCAGTGGAGCTGGTACGGCCTGGTTGAGCTCGCATGTCTTTGCCCAGTAGCACGCAGAACGGTAGGTATTCTGGACGTTCTGAATAAGCTTCTCATCAACGACTTTCCTCCCGGTAACCTTTTCCAGAAATTCAATGCCATCGTAGAGTTGCTCAACCACGTAGTTTATCTGTCGCTCGCCTATTCTATCGTACGGCCCTGCCCCCACATCAAAGCAAAAGTAGGGGATAGTGCCACCATAGATTTCATCAGCTACCTGAAGCCATTTGGAGTGGGAACAACAAATCTGGTTCTGAAAGATGAAGTCTGCCCTCGGCCACTTCCCCCCAAAGGCATATTCATCAAGCACTATGCCGCCCCAGTAGTTGCGCATGTAGGCGCACAGATCTCGTGCACAGCCCCACTTGCCTTCTGCTGCCTCCTGATACTTGACCTGGAGTCTGGGATCGGCCCCAACGCTCGCTCCGTAGGGCTCCTCGGTAAGCACGTGCACCTTACCCTCAAGGGCCTGGGGAATAGCGTCAAAGCTCCAGGCACCACCTTCCCAACGAAGAGCCGCCCGGTCATGGGCCTCAGCGTAGTCCTCATAATATCTTATCCTCAGCTCTTTGGCCCTCTCCCAGCAGTCTAAGCCTTTCGTTTTGTATTTCGCCATCTTCTTGCCTCCCTCGCTTTCACAATTTGCTTACTCAAACAGTTCTTCAGCTGTTATCTGTTCAATGAATGCCTCAACGCGGATACGGAATTGTCCCACGGGAACGGTGACCTCAAATTCAAGGAAATAACAAGGAATGCCGTTCCCCTCAAGGTAGCGCCTCAAACTGGGGATATCACACTCGTGGGGATCACAGAATTTTTGCTGAATCAAGACTGCGCCCTGGACCCGGTAGTCTCGAGCCAGGTTGAGGATGTGCGGAAACCGCTTCCTCTCCCAATCCTCCTGCCCAAAGTCCTTGGTGGGACAGGGCACACGGTCGCAGTAACGATCGGCAATCGCCTGGATTCGATTCTCATTAGGAACGACTTCATCCCAGAAGTACCTCGATCCGGTGCAGTGATCATCGATCACGAAGGTGCCTCCTATTGATTCTACCATCTCCATAAACGGCCGGTCATCATTCTCACTGCCCACGATCATGAGCCGGACGCCTGGGTCTCGGTCGAGTTTTCGATTTGGAAGATCCCTCAGAAGTTCCTCCACGAGCAGGCTATGCTCCCTCTTATCTACGAGCTGGCTGGCCCAGACCATTGTCATGGCCTCTGTGCCGGTAATGGGCGGGTTCTCTTCCTTCCGTAATTCATAGACCTGCTTCATCAGACGTCGGTTGGTATTCAGGATATCTATGCCCCTGTCAAGATCTTCATCGGTTATGGGCTTACCCGCCCAGTCTTCCACTGCCTTCTTGAAATCAGCCAGTTCCCCTGCGAAAAAAGGCCTCGATCTCGGACTGCGCACAGCATTGGGCATGCACAGGTAGTATGACCAGGGGGTAGGTACATGGACCTGCCAGGCACCAAAGGCCTGGCGAACGTGGAGACAGGACTGAGCAATCATTACCCCGTCCAAATAATCATACTTGCCGGCCAACCCCTGGCTTAAGCAGTCCCGACAAAAGGGACACCACATGTCGAATACATGCGGTGTGGCGAGGGCCGGTGGTTCATGGCCACCTAAGATGCGAACAGGGAGAATATTTGCCGCATAGAGGATCTCCTCCGGAACATAGGTACAAAAGTAGCCCACTACCTTGCCATCAGGGTTCTCCTCCTTCCACCGCCTTGCAAAATCATGTCGGTTCTGATACCACTCTTGAAATTTCTCTATCATTATCACTTCCTCCTGCTCAAGATTCTATGCCGTTGCCCTTGTTCCCTCGATTTTTCCCATGTGCCACTCACAAAAATCTTCGTATCATTCTTGAGACCTCTCTATCCTCTCGAGGTCCTTGCTTTCCACATGGAACAAACACCTAATCGATGGCCTTTTCCAAGTTAATGAAGTCGCACCTTCTAAATCCAAGTGACTTGAAAAAGGAGAGGAGGTCAGTTGAGTCCCACTTCACCGATGTAAAGACATTTCTTATACCAGTCTTCCTGAGTGCCTCGAAGACCTCTCTGGCCATCATCTTTCCAATCCCCCGTCCCATATATTTCGGGTCAACACCGAAGAGCCCGATCCAGGCACTCTTTTCCAGACCAAATCCACCATGGATAATATAGGTGATCATATAGCCCACCACCTCACCATCAAGCTCGGCTACAAAGCTAACCCTATCCTCTTTGCCTGCCTCTGCCTCAACGACATTCTGGTAATCTATCGTGGTGGGCTGCTTTGTAATCGCCCCCTGGATCCTGGTAATAGCATCGGCATCACGTGCCTCGAGCCTTCTTATCAGGAAATCTTCCATTGAATAACCCCCTCAGCTAATCTATCCTGACTATCTTTACATGCTTGCCCACCCAATCTGGTGGGAGATATATCCGGCCACTGTTGCCGCTCAGTTTTACCTCCTTCTCGAGCATCTCCTCACCAAAGACCTCAAACTTCACCTTTCTTATGCCCCGACCTCTTGCACTCGAGCCTTTTCTTTTGTTATTCATAGGTTATCCATCTACTTCAAAATCAAAATTGATAATGCATACCTACACGTGATGACTGGTTGTGACGAAATCTCTTTTGACAAGTTATAACTATATTATAGCTATAATGTAACTTTACGTTAACAGCCCCCCCTTGTCAATAGAAAAAATAAGATCCGCGAAACAATATCCGTGTCAGCCCACGTGCACTGATTTTGACTTGACTTAACTCACCATAAGGGACTAAATACACCTCAAATATGCAGGGCGGAGGCCAATGGGTGGCCATGGTGCTGCA
>JABXJZ010000375.1 GCA_013375335.1 Desulfobacterales bacterium | reverse complement strand
ATCTATATAAACCATTTTGAAACGCCCGCTAATCTAAACTATGGGAGGGCATAATCAAAAAAAGATACCCATACCCATCAATAGGCCTAAAAATCACTAGGTTAGGTTTGACTACGACGTGGCCCTGGGAGTATCCCTAAAAGGATTTTCTGAGTACGGAGTTCGACGAGAATTTCATATCCCAACAGACAAACGAAAGAGAGGTGGAAAATGAAAAAGAGGTTTGTGAAATGCGTGGCATGGTACCTGGTTGCTGGGATGTTTGTAATAGGTATGGCACCCAGAGTGGACGCAGGGCTATCCTCTTCAGAGGCGATCGCTCTGCCGCAGGTTGACCGGACTTCTGACCTTCAATACATTCAAAAACTCCTCGAGACTAAGATG
The DNA here is from genome assembly GCA_013375335.1 of Desulfobacterales bacterium. Taxonomy (GTDB): domain Bacteria; phylum Desulfobacterota; class DSM-4660; order Desulfatiglandales; family B25-G16; genus JABXJZ01. Next base: position 1,634 of record JABXJZ010000375.1, on the reverse strand, counting down.
ATACGAGAGAGGCTTGGGCAACTGGGTTTTTCGGAAGATGAAATTCAGGCAAAAATAAACCAGCTCAATGATCGACAGCTTCACCAACTTGCGCTATCACTTGATGAAATCAGGGTTGGTGGTAATGGCTTCGCAGTTCTGGTAGTGCTTCTTCTTGTAGGAATACTGGTTGGCGTTTGGCTTCATGTCACAGGGAGAAAGGTCGTCGTTGAGTAGCTGCTAAGAAATTGATGGGATTAATCCTGCGGCCTGTAGTATGCCTGCACATATTACCCCTAATCCTTTCTTCCTTCTTTTCATGCACTGGATACGTTATTCTTACCGAATCTAGCGCATCTCACATCATAGAAAATGTGCCATTCTATCCACAGGAAGCATACCAGTGTGGGCCCTCCTCTCTTGCGGGCGTTTTGAATTTTTGGGGCGTAGTGGTCTCGCCTGAAGAGATTGCAGCAGATATATACAGCGAATCAGCAAAGGGAACGCTCGATGTGGATATGATCTTCTATGCAGAGAGGAAAGGCCTCGGGGCTAGGCAGTATAAGGGCAGTATTGACGATATTAAGCGCAATGTTAATTTGGGCTACCCAGTGATAGTCCTGGTTGATTACGGTTTTTGGATTTATCAGCGGAACCATTTTATGGTTATCGTTGGCTACAATGAAAACGGAGTAATAGCAAATTCAGGAAGAAAGCGCCTAAAGTTCATATCCCTTAGGTATTTCTTAAACACATGGCGAAGAACAAAATTTTGGACAATGCTGATAAGCCCCAAACCTCGAGAAAAAGGCCAGTAAGAAGCTACGTGGCATCTGCTCTCTCGTCGCTGTGCTTTTCCTCGCTGCTGTGTCTGTATAGTTGTGCATTTCCGAGGATTATTGTCCTTGAAGACCCGCTTACCCCTGAGGAACACCTAAATCTTGGAGTGGCCTACGAGAAAAAAGGTGAGTTCGACAATGCCATAAAGGAATATAAATCGGCAGCTAAAAAGCTCACTGTTGCGTATCTCTATCTTGGCAATGCACATTTTCAGAAAAATCAACTGGATGAAGCGGAGAAATATTACAAAATGGCAATGAAAACCGAGGACCACAATGCGGATGCCTATAATAATCTTGCATGGCTCTATTACGTGAAAGGAGAGAATCTACATGCGGCGGAAAGCCTCGCCTTAAAGGCCCTGGAACTGAACCCCTCCAAAGAGGAGACCTACAGAGACACGCTGGACAAGATAAGAGAACTCAAAAAATCGGTCCCATGAGCCTCATTACCTGCGCTCTTTGCCAGAACGCCAATATTTGTCTACCATTGAGCCCCGAAGTAAAGGCCTCCTCGGACACAGATCCTATCGCTTGGGCGACGATAGGATAAAGCGAATCTCTAATTGATTGTAAGTAGTCCGTATCCCCTTCTCTAGTTATAAAAGGGCTCACTCATAATCCTTGTAATACACTATATTTCTTTTTAAGAATCAACGACAGCGGGCCCGGACATCATAAACATCATTTCTGTTACCCGAAAATTTCTGTTGGATATTGAACATATACCCAGCAAAATACTGGAGTTTCCGGAGTTTTATAGGGTGTATTTCCATAACCTGTTGATTATATGGCAAATTCTATTTTTGATTAGCG
>JABXJZ010000374.1 GCA_013375335.1 Desulfobacterales bacterium | reverse complement strand
TCTGGGCAGGGCAGGATATTTTCATGAAAGGAGGAGAGAGGTATGGGGGAGGAAGAAAGGTATGATTTTGTCATTGTGGGTGGTGGTCCTAATGGTGTAACGCTGGCAGCTTATCTGGCCAAGTGTGGAGCCAGCGTCTGCGTGCTGGAGGAGAGGCCGGAGGCTGGGGGAGCGGTGGAGAACACACAGCCAATTGCAGGGGTGCACATCAACCCCCATGCTATCATGCTTTACGGTGGAGCGGCTCCTGGCTTCGACCAGTTGGAGCTGTGGAAGTACGGCTTCCGTATGAGTAGCCCGAACCAGATGGGGGACATTATGGCGGACGTAGACAGAGGCGTTGCTACCACCGGAGGAATGGCACCAATTAGCCAGAAGGACCAGATGGGCTATGCCAAGCTGAGCGGCTTGCTCGGTCAACCTACCTTTACCAGGGAACTGCTGCGGGCTACCTTCTGGTGTCCGCCGCACCCTCCCGAGGTGGAGGTGACTATTGACAATATCCCCTACATGCAGGTCTACAAGCAGCGCCAGCCGGATGTGTGGACGGAGGAGCTGCTGGACATGGACATGTTCGACCTCATGGACGAGTACCTGGAGAGCGAGCCCTTCAAGGTGCAGTGGGCGGTGGTGGCGTGGTACTCGGGGGCTGCCGGTCACTGGAAGGGAGTGGCTATCCCAGCCTGGTGCTCCATGGTAGCCCTGGTGATATACAGCCGGATGTCTGTCCCTAGAAGTGGAATGCATGACTACTTTCACGCCGTTATGCGCTGTGCCCTAGCCCACGGGGCGGTGATACGCACCTGCTGTCCTGTTGATGAGATTATTCTTAACGACGGTACAGCAGTGGGGGTGCGGCTGAGAGATAATGCTACCTTGGGAGAGAAGAAGATCTGGGCCAAGAAGGCAGTGGTCAGCGCCATTGATGTCAGGCAAACCTTCAACAAGCTGATCGGTCCCCAGCATGTAGACCGTGGACTGCTGCAAAAGGTGAACGACATTAGCCTCAAGGGAGGCAGTATCTATGTGGCTCACCTTTATACTCGTGAGCGGCTTCGCCCCAAGAGGCCGTGGGCCAAGATGATGGCTGGACCCTACCCCTTGGACTCGCGGGAGATCTACTACGAGCATGCGACAGATGTCGATGGCAAGAGGGGAAATCCTACTGTGCCCCCGGGGAGAGCTCTCTGGCTCACTACTCCGTATGAGAGGTTTGCCTCGACAGACCCTCAGGTTACCAGGCACGAAGGTTACGTGATGTCTCCTATTTATTTTCTTGTCCCCCCACCAGAGTATCACGTGGACGGGCCTGACGCCATAAACAAGTGGAAAGACGGTATGAACGCCTACGTCATCAAGGGTATGTCGGAGGTTTACGAGAATCTCAATTCGGACAACATAATCCACCTTTGGGCCAACAGCCCTTATGACTCTGAATTTCGCAATACCGGTCTCATTGGTGGCACCTACTACGGCACCCGCCATTGCGCTGACCAGTGGGCAGAGAACCGTCCCATACCGGAGTTGGCCCGCTATCGCACGCCCATCGATGGGCTTTACCTGTGCAACCAGACAGCTTGCCATCCCGGAGGTCTATTCCTGATGGCCATTCCCTACAACCTGATGCATATCCTTATTGAGGATGGCTTGGTTGAGCCTGGCGATTGGTGGTACCCATCGCCATGGTATATACCGGAGAGAGGTAAGATATCAGCCATACCTGGCAAATGAATAGAGAGAAAGGAGGGCACGATGGAACTGAGGAAGCGCCAACAGCCGCTGCTGACTGGTGATATGTTTGATGAGTTTCCCGATGAAAGCGAGTGGGACGTCATCATTATAGGAGCTGGCCCCAACGGCCTGATGACAGGAGCCTATCTGGCTAGCGCCGGGGCAAAGGTAGCTGTGGTGGAACGCCGCTACGAGGTTGGAGGAGGGCTGGCTACAGAGGAGATCCTCTTCCCCTGCTACTACTCCAACATGCACGCTATCTATCACATGATGGTGGACTATATGCCGGT
>JABXJZ010000373.1 GCA_013375335.1 Desulfobacterales bacterium | reverse complement strand
ACGAACCGTTGGTCAAACGCCTACAGATGGATGGCATAGATGAAGAGTATCTCCAGGGCCTCTTTAGCCGCCCGGAGCTCAAGCTGATGCCCAAGGCAGTTGCCATGAGCCTGGTGAGGAGGGAATCCGAGCTTAACTATGCCCAGTTCTTGGAAAAGGACTCAGTCGACAGGGCTGTCTCCTACCTTAAAACTCACAGGAGTACCCTTGAAAAGATGGAGAGCCATTTCAATATCTCCGCCCCTGTGGTGGTAGCGATCCTCTGCATAGAATCTGCATGCGGAACATACACAGGTAAGTTTGAGACAGTCAACATCTTGGTAACACAAACGCTCTGCTTGGAACCGGGGATTTATCAACAGATCTATGATCAAATCCCCTCGGAGGAAAGATTAAACCTGACTCCCCAAGAGATTAAAGAGGGCCTTATGAAAAGGCGCATCAGGTCCTATAGGGAACTAAAGGCCCTCCTCGCCTACGCGAGGGATCATGATATCGATCCCTTCTCCCTAACGGGCTCAATAGAGGGTGCCATTGGGCTACCACAGTTCCTTCCCTCAAATATCACGAGATACGGATTTGATGGAGACGGCGATGGTCAAATCGATGTCTTTCAACACGAGGATGCCATCCCAAGCATTGCCTCTTACCTCAAGGCCCATAAATGGAAGGACAATAATAATTACCGCAGGAAAAAAGAGATCCTACTCAAATACAACCACAGCGGCTATTATGCCACCACCGTGCTTGAGTTGGCCGAGAGGCTTGCTTCTTACTGGCATTAACCATAGAAAATCTTGCCCTCAGGCAATGGTTATCTCCTTGCTCAGATAAACATCCTGAAGTGCATGAAATATCCCTATTCCCTCTTTAAGAGGCTTCTGAAAGGTCTTCCTTCCTGTTATGAGGCCCATCCCACCACCTCTCTTATTTATGATCGCGGTCAATACCGCATCGGCGAGATCGTTTTCACCAGAAGGGCCTCCAGAATTGATCAAGCCAACTCTGCCCATGTAGTTGTTAGCTACCTGATACCTGACGAGATCTATTGGGTGGTCTGAGGTTAACTCGGAGTAGACCTTTTCGTGGGTCCTACCGAAATTCAATGCCGTAAAGCCGCCATTATTTTCCGGTAGCTTCTGCTTGATGATATCCGCCTCAATAGTAGCGCCGAGGTGGTTTGCCTGACCAGTAAGATCGGCGCTTACATGATAGTCGGTGCCATCCTTTTTGAAGGCGCTATTTCTAAGGTAACACCACAGGACAGTAAACATCCCCAACTCATGGGCTATCTTAAATGCCTCGCTCACCTCGCTAATCTGCCTATCTGACTCCTGTGACCCGAAATATATGGTAGCACCTGCACCTACAGCACCCATATCAAAGGCCTGTTCAATGCGCGCAAAGAAGATCTGGTCGTACTTATTGGGGTAGGTCAGCAATTCGTTATGATTGAACTTGACAATAAAGGGGATCTTATGGGCGTATTTCCTGCTTACCGCACCGAGCACACCAAGCGTTGACGCAACTGCATTGCATCCTGCCTCAAGGGCGAGCTTTACTATGTTTTGAGGATCAAAGTAGTCCGGGTTGGGGGCAAAAGACGCTCCAGCAGAGTGCTCTATCCCTTGATCAACCGGGAGTATGGAAAGATAGCCGGTATCCTTGAGGCGGCCGTTGCCGAAAACGGATTGTAGGTTCCTTAAGACGTTGTTCGACCTGTCTGAGTCTATAAAGACCTTATCAATGAAATCAGGAGCAGGGATCTTTAATCTGTCCTTGCTGATAGTGAGGCATTTGTGGTTAAGTAGATATTCTGCCTTTTCTCTTCCCAAAAGCTCATAAATCCTGTCAAGCATAGGTACCCTCCTTGTTTAACATGTGATTATCCTTATTCTACCTTGATACAAAAATAACGATGGTTTGTCTATCCTCTTGCCCCAGGGTAACGTCAAAGTTAAGGGTATGGGTATCTCTTTTTTTGCTATGCCCTATCATACTTAAGTCTCGTGGCAGTTTCAA
>JABXJZ010000079.1 GCA_013375335.1 Desulfobacterales bacterium | reverse complement strand
TTTTCTCAACAAATAGAACAGAATGGTTAGAATTATACTAACTATAATGCACGTGGTGATCGGAAAATAAAAACTGAATCTCTCTTTCACAATCGCTATATCGCCGGGGAGCCTGCCCAACCACGGGATTTTGGGCGAAAGCAGAAGTAAGAGACCTATAACAGCAATTGCCAGGCCAGTAATTACGAGGAATTTCCCCAAAAGTGGTAATGGGTTCATGTGCATTCACCCGGACTCTATCACCATCTGCGTAGAATGGTACCGAACCTATGGCCTTTCCACTAGGAGATATCTATCCTTTGGGAGCCTGGGAAATATCACTGCGCCTGCACAAGGGGAAACGAGTTTTTTACGCCACTCATGGCCGATTACCTGGAAGAGCTCGAGACAACAGGAACAGAGGTTTGCACTCCTGTCAATCGAATAGGGGACTGTTTGGCCCTCTGACTCGATAAAGAATCGAGGCTTAATAAAATTCGCATGGTTTGCGGTATGGGTAAGAAAGAGGGTATCCCAGTCGAGCTCTGAACCACCCCTCCTTGCCCATCTCATCCAGGTCCTCTTCTCAAGATCCGATATGACATGCCACTCCTTCGGGACGAGGGATCTAAATTCCTTATCCCCTACCATCTCCTCTTTCTCTTCTCGAGTCGCTGGTCTCGGGAGAAGGAAATCTGATCGGCTGATTGTGGCCTCCTTAAACTGTTCAAAACCGTGTAATTCAAAGGAGCTAATGATCAGATATTGACCAGCTTTCTCTGATTCTCTATACCAGCTACCTTGTCGGTGACATGTCTCACTCCAGACCTCCGGCGAGACACGTATTATCTTATTGATCTGATCAAGGCCAGGCCACACAACTCCCTTGCCTGATTCAAGCCCCGTATCTCGGCTCATGAGCCGGGATCTCAGGTCCTCCTCTCTCTCCTTTGTTAACCAGTAGATATGTTTTATATAGCTCTTCGGCGGCCCTATGGCTCATTCTCCTTTTCAATCTCTGCCAGCGGAAAAATTCAAGTTCCTAAGAGGTAAGGCAAAATGATTACGATATAGCTATAATGTGACTAAAAATATAGTCTGTAAGCCCAAATTCTGTCAAGGCCCAATTTTAGCTTTTCGTTTGCCTCAGGGGTTCCCTATAAAATCTGTTGACCACATAGGAGTGTCCTGTTAAAGATGAACAGTTATTCATATTACAAGGCCTTAAGAGCCAAGTCCTCGCTCTATAATGAGATATGAGACATAAAGATAACGAAAAATACAGCAGGATCATAGCTGCTGCGACAAAGGTCTTTGCCAGGAAGGGCTTTTATAAGGCCAAGGTGTCTGACATTGCCCAAGAAGCAGGAGTAGCTGATGGGACCATCTATATCTATTTCAACCATAAAGACGATATTCTCATATCCCTGTTTGAAGAGAAGATGCAGGAAGTACTGGACAATATGGAAAAGCAGATTAGTTCAGAAAGCGATCCATTTGCAAAGATTGAGAAATTTGCCTTTCTTCACCTCAGGCTGATCCAAGATAACAAGGACATGGCCGAGATTATTCAAGTGGAACTCAGGCAGAGCGACAAGTTCATGAAGGATTACCATAACGAAAAATTCGCCAAGTACCTCGATCTCATCGGTACTATCATTCAAGAAGGAAAGGAGAAGGGGCTGTTTAGAGAGGATGTAATCCCAGGAATTGCTAAAAGGGCATTTTTTGGTGCCTTAGATGAAATGTCGAGATTCTGGGTCTTGTCGAAGAGGCATAGATATGATATCCAAACGGCTGCAAAACAGATCAGTAGTTATTTTATAGATGGCATAAGGAAATAAGGACACGCACGACAAGCTCGAGGCAATAATCAATATCTTTAACCCAGGGCCACGTCATTGTCGAACCGAACCTATTGATTTTTAAGCTCATTTGTGGGTATGGATGTCTTTTTTTGTTATGCCCTATAATATAGGCCTGTACTGGGTCGTTTCAAAATGGTTTATTGTGCCATGACTCTTAGAATCATGCACTCCATCTATATAAACCATTTTGAAACGCCCACTAATCCAGACTATGTGAGGGCATAATCAAAAAAAGACATCCATACCTTGGACTATGACGTTACCCTGACCTTTAACCCATCTGTGTTGACAAAATAAATACCTTAGTGGTAAGGGTTCTAACCCAAAAAAGGCTATCTCCTGCCAATATAACTTGGATCTCAATAATTAATAAAAGGCATCAGAAGGGAGGAGTACGGTGAACATTGTAGTATGTCTAAAACAGGTACCTGACACAGAAAGCCAAATTAAGATCGCTCCAGATGGTAGGTCAATCGTCACTGACAATATAAAATGGGTTATGAATCCATACGATGAGTATGCTGTTGAAGAGGGCCTACGCCTCAAGGAGAAATTTGGCGGTGAGGTCACGATTATAGGAGTGGGACCGAAACGGGTGACAGAATCCATAAGGACTGCTTTGGCCATGGGCGCCGACAGGGGAATTCTGGTAGATGACCCAGCGGTTGCTGATACCGATCCTCTCAGTACGGCGAGGGTCCTCAAGGCTGTTATTAACGACCTTGACTCCGATATTATCCTGTGCGGTAAACAGGGTGTCGATGGTGATTATGGGTTGGTTGGCTCTAGCCTGGCGGAGCTCTTAAGCATTCCCCAGATATCGGTGGTTGTAAAGCTGGAGGTGAGCGCTGACGGTTCGACGGTAAGGGCACACAGAGAGGTCGAAGGTGGAATTTTTGTTATCGAGTCCCCTCTGCCAGTTCTCATTACAGCTCAAAAGGGATTAAACGAACCAAGGTATGCGTCATTGCCAGGCATAATGAAGGCCAAGAAGAAGCCCTTAGATGTCAAGACCCTCGCTGACTTGGGTCTGGATCCGAGTGAAGTGGGAGCAGATGCCGCGAAGATAAAGATTATGCAAATCACACCTCCGGGACAAAGAAAGCCGGGAAAGGTAGTGGAAGGTGAAACACCCCAAGAAAAGGCCGCCAATCTGGCGAGGTTACTTCATGAAGAGGCAAAGGTTATTTAGGATGAACAAAGCTCATTGCTTGACGAGAACTAGAGGAGGTGAAAATGGCGCAGGGAATTTGGATAATCGCGGAACAGAGAGAGGGAGAACTAAGAAAGATATCCTTTGAACTAGTAAGTGAGGGGCGGCGCCTGGCCGATAAAATGGGCCAGTCAGTAACAGCCATCCTTTTGGGTTCTCATATTAAGGGGAAGGCAGCAGTGCTTGGGAAATACGGCGCAGATAAGGTCATTGTCGCTGATGACGAACGCCTGGCAACGTATACTACGGACGCCTATGTATCGGTTCTCTCACAACTAACGCGGGCCAGTGAACCTGCTATCATCCTTTTAAGCGCCACAGTGCAGGGAAAGGATATGTCAGGCCGGCTCGCCGCCCGGCTTGGGGTCGGTATGGCTCAAGACTGCGTGGCATTTTCCATTGAGAACAGTAACCTCATTGCAAGAAGGCCTATCTATGCAGGCAAGGCCTATGCCACGGTTACCTTTGAAGAGAGCTGGCCCCAAATAGCCACAGGAAGGCCGAATGTCTTCGAATTGAATGAACCTGATGATTCAAGGCCGGTCGAGGTTATCGGAGCTGAATTCAACCTTGATGACTCCCAGTTCAAAACGAAAATTATTGAATCGATCCAGGAGGCAGGCGGCAAAGTTGATCTTACCGAGGCCGAAAGGATTGTCTCGGGGGGAAGAGGAATGAAGGGGCCGGAAAATTATGTCATCTTAGAGGAATTGGCAGATCTCATCGGGGCTACTGTAGGTGCCTCCCGTTCCGCGGTGGATGCTGGTTGGCGGCCTCACTCTGATCAGGTAGGCCAAACAGGTAAGGTGGTATCTCCAAATCTCTATATTGCCTGTGGCATCTCAGGGGCCATTCAACACTTAGCCGGGATGGGTACCTCTAAATATACCGTAGCCGTCAATAAGGACCCTGATGCCCCTATTTTCCAGAAAGCTGACTACGGGGTAGTCGGTGATCTCTTTGAGGTAGTACCAGCACTCATAGAGGAGATAAAGAAGATCCTTTAAGGCAAATCTCATTGTCCCGCCGGAAAAAGTATGAAAATGAGGTTTTCCTGAGACCGGATACCTCCCTCCATCATGTGATGCCTTGATATTGGAATGACGAGATTTGATTACACCATCACCCTTGAGGGCTTTGACAGCCTTTCCTCATGTTGGCTCAAGCCCCGCTCCCGACTCCAATGGGACTGCATCTTCGTTTTGCCTCCCTGGCTGGAAACATGGTGGCGCGAGCTCGGCCCTTCATCCAACCCGTACTTAGGTGCAGTCAAACGGAAAGGTACCATTATTGGGATCGCTCCCCTTGTTTTAAAGGGGAAAGAGGCTTGCTTCATAGGGAGCGCTGATGTCTGTGACTGTTTAGACTTCGTCGTTCGTACAGGAAGCGAATGGGATTTTTTCAACTCCCTTTTGGATGATTTGAGACAGAAAGGCATCAGGCGTTTATACTTGGGGCCCTTGAGGCCCGAGTCTACAGTGCTCAGCCATTTTGTGAGTATTGCAGATGAACGGGGGTACGAAGTCTCTTGCGAAGCTGAGGATGTGTCCCTGGAGCTGGATTTGCCACGTACTTGGGAGGAATACTTGGAAATACTAAATCAGAAGCAGCGACATGAAGTGAGACGCAAACTAAGAAGACTACGCGAAGCGGGCGAGGTGAATTACAGGGTTATTGAGGCCAGCGAGGCTGTTCCAGATGCCATCGAGTTATTTCTGAGGTTTTTTCGAGAAAGCAGGCAGGACAAGGAGACATTCTTGACCGGCAAGAGGGAATCGTTCCTCAGATCGCTCGCAAAGGCTACGGCGCAGGCACAACTCCTGAGAATGGGCATCCTGGAGCTCGATACCCAACCGGTTGCCGCAGTTATGTGCTTTGATTATGATGATGCAGTCTACCTTTATAACAGTGGCTATGACCCTCAATACCGCTCCTTGAGCGTGGGGCTGATCTCCAAGATCCTTTGTATCAAAGACGGCATCGAGCGAGGCAGGGGGAGATTTGACTTCCTCAAGGGAGCCGAACAGTACAAGTATCGCCTTGGGGGGAAAGAAATTCCCCTTCAGGCCTGCACCGTAGTCCTTAGGTGAATACAACAAAGAGCTTGCAATCAGATAATGCCATTGAAGATAGCCATGATCAGCGTTCATAGCTGCCCGCTGGGCAAGCTGGGAGGGGAAAATACCGGAGGTATGAGCGTCTACATCCGAGAACTTGCTTATGAACTGGGAAGGCGAGGACACCTGGTTGATATCTATACCCGCGGTCATGAGCCGGTGCACGATCAGATTGTGGCACTGGGTAAGAATGCCCGGCTTATCCATCTCAAGGCAGGACAAGAAGAGGAGATAGCCAAGCTGGCCATTTATCCGCATCTAGCTGAATTCGCCTGCGAGGTCGAAGATTTCAGGAAACATAATGGGCTTCATTACGATCTGATACATAGCCACTACTGGCTTTCGGGTTGGGTTGGAAAGTCCTTAGAGCGATGGTGGAATATCCCCCATATTACCATGTTCCATACCTTAGGCGCGGTAAAGAACGCAATCGGTATAGGTACGGTTGAACCGGAGCTCCGTATCAACTCTGAAGGGGCGTTAATCAAGGATTGCCACCGCATTATTGCCCCCACCGAGAGAGAAAGAAGATATCTCACCCGCTATTATGACGCTCCCTCCGGGGCCATCAGTGTTATCCCTTGCGGTGTTAACCTGAATCTATTCAGATCTGTGGGAAAGGAGATCGCACGCAGCAGGCTTGGATTCGATGGCAACCGCATTATCTTATTTGTAGGCCGCATCGTTCCGCTAAAGGGCATAGACAAGCTGTTGATGGCTATGACCTATCTGGAAGAGCGAGGAAGGCTCAAATTGGTTGTGATCGGCGGCGATGGGCACTGCTACCACGAACTTGAAAGGCTAAAGGTCCTCTCACGGAGCTTAGGAATCCACAAGTCGGTCAGCTTCCTAGGCCTGGTGGAACAGGGGAAGCTACCCTACTTTTATAGTGCTGCGGATTTGTGCGTTGTTCCATCCTATTATGAAAGCTTCGGGATGGCCGCCTTGGAATCCCTTGCCTGTGGAACACCAGTAGTGGCCACGAGGGTAGGCGGTATGGAGAGCGTCATTCGCCAAGGTGAGACAGGTTATGTGGTGAGGGATAATACCCCTCATCGCCTAGCCGGCAAGATAGCTTTGCTCCTCTCAATGTCAAAGGCAAGGGCTATTAGAGAGATCCGGCAGTCAGTTATCAAATTTAGCTGGTCGAACATCACTGAAGCGATAGTCGACGAGTACCGGGCAGTGCTTCGTAGCTTCCGAGCCACGCTATGTTAAGGTAAAAGGGCTGCCCACCGAATTCCCGGATAAGGGATCTCCTCCTTATGGAGCTTGTGGGGGTCATCTCCTCTACTAACGGCAAGTAATCGATTGTCGTATTTTCGCCTTCGGGAAGTAAGGGTCAACCCTACCGATGGTTTGGTTAGACTTCAATGGGGGCTTGTCAATGAATTCAAAGGCAGCTCAGGTGATGGTGGTTACTCCTCACCCGGATGATGCAGAATACGGTGTTGCCGGGACGGTTGCTCGCTGGACCAATGAGGGAAAGGAGGC
>JABXJZ010000372.1 GCA_013375335.1 Desulfobacterales bacterium | reverse complement strand
CATTTAAGGACAAGGCCTTATCAGTGGAGACCCATATTTTTGATCTATCCGCTGATATAGTAGGGGAAAAGATCAAGATAAACTTCCTTTCCCGCTTGCGGGATGAGATACCCTTTGCCAGTGCTCGAGAGCTTTCTGAACAGATCAGCCGAGACATTCAAGAGGCCAGGGAGTTGTTTTCAAGGGAAAAAAAATAGACCATGAACTGGAAATTCTGGCTCGGCCTTCTAATCAGCATCGCATTTCTCCTTATTGCATTCCACGACGTGGACTTAGGGCTCCTTTTTGTGTCCATCAGATCAACCAGTCTTCCTTTTATTATGCCCCTTGTTATGTTAACCATCCTTTTCTATCTGATCAGGGCCCTACGATGGTTTCACCTTTTGGAGCCAATAAAAAGAATCGGTATATCTAACCTCTTTTCCTCCACGGTTATAGGGTTTGCTGCAAACTGCGTGCTTCCAGCCAGGTTGGGTGAATTCATAAGGGCAAACTACATTGGGCGGATGGAGAGGATAAGCAAGAGCTCTTCATTAGCTACCATTGTCATTGAAAGGCTCTTCGATATTTTTACCATTCTCCTGATATTGCTCTTCTTCATCCTGCTTACCGATTTTCCCTCGGAATGGGAATCAACAGGTAAGGCCCTTAAGACAGGAGGTCTCCTTTTTCTCCTTATTCTTATAGGATCAGTGTTGCTTCTTGTAGGCCTCAAGGAAAGGACCAAAACCTTTCTCAATATCGTTGAGAAGATAGTCTTCTTTCTGCCACGGCAGACAAGACAAAGGATTGCCCAAATCCTCAAAGATTTCACCAATGGGCTTGTCCTCGTTAAGGGCCCAGCACGGCTTTTAGCGGTAATATTTTACTCCCTTTGCCTCTGGTGTCTTTCCGTCTTTCAGATATATGTCCTTGGTCTCTCTATGGGGCTGTCCTTGCCCTTCTTGGCACCCTTCTTTATCCTGGTACTACTGTGCTTCAGTGTCGCGATACCCTCGGCCCCTGGTTATATCGGAACATTTCATCTGGCATGTCAGTATGGGCTAATCTTCTATGGTTTCAGCAAGGAAATGGCTCTCTCCATGGCAATTGTGCTTCACGCTGTGGGATTCATTCCTACTGTTATTTTGGGCTCAGTAATCCTCTTGCTCCAACATATCTCCCTGCGCAAGCTTATGGGTGATTGATGGGGCCTTCCTCATTACTGCCTCTGATGGCTACCGATAACACCAATAAAAATCTCCTCAATCATCCTCTAAACCCCAAAAAGGTATTGACAAAAAAATGGCCATGACCAAAGATTACTCGAGCCCACATATATCCCAGCAAGGTACGCTTGAGCGTGTGAAATGAAAAAGTCGATCATCAAAAGCCTTACTACCAAGAGCTTAACGGTTATAAAACCGAGCTTTAGACTTGTACTGCTACTAGCTGTTGCCATCCTCATCATCCTTATCTGGTTCTCGGTGACCCTCTTTGAGGGCGAAAAACCGCAGGCTCATCTGGAACCATTACCGGAGTACTTAAGCAAGACTACGAGCTTCAACGTAATGCTCTCTGACCTAAGAATGGGACTGAGGAATATGAAGGTGAGCGTAAGACAGGATGGGCTTGTTATTCCCGTTCTAGAAAAGGATTTTCCATATGAGGGACTGTTCAACAGGAGGGGGGTCCATAGGTCTGAAGAGGAATTTGCAGTGGACCCACAGAAATTGAATCTGGTGCAGGGGCAGGCCAACCTTATCATCGAGATCCACGATTTCTCCAAAAGAAGGGGTGGCGATGGAAATCTTTCACTACTAGAGCACAAGATGATAGTGGACACGATTCCTCCCTCGATAACAGCCAGCAGTAGAGGCCATAACATTACTATTGGGGGCTCTAGCCTGATTGTCTACATGTCCTCAATTGACGCCCGCGAGAGCGGGGTCCTAGTAGATGATCTACTCTTTTCTGGTGTACCTTTTTCGAGAGATCCTCAAAGTGGGCTCTATATCTGTTATTTTGCCCTTCGCCACGATTTCAATAAGGGC
>JABXJZ010000078.1 GCA_013375335.1 Desulfobacterales bacterium | reverse complement strand
TCCCGGCGGGCGAGGTGGTCTCCGGCACACCAACCATGCCCCATCGGCTCTGGTTGAAAACGAGAGGTCATGTGAGGAGACTCCCCGAGTATTCCGAGAGGTTGAGGGAATTGGAGAATAAGGTCAGGCAAGTGGAGGAACAGCTAAAAAAGGAGTCGATAGGGTAATGGATCTACCCCTTACCTACAAGGACATCATAAAGATACTCCCCCATAGGCATCCGTTTTTGTTCGTGGATATGATTACGGAACTTGAGCTAGGAGAGAGGATAGTGGGGATCAAGAACGTGACCATAAATGAGCCCTTCTTTGAGGGTCATTTTCCAGGAAAGCCCATTATGCCCGGCGTTTTGGTGATAGAGGCCATGGCCCAAGTGGGTGGAATACTTGCCAGATTATCGGAACCGGAGAGTATGGAGAAAAAGAGCGATGCTATCTACTTCGTGGCTATGGACAAGGTAAGGTTTAGGAAGCCGATCCTGCCCGGTGATCAGATCGTCTTTGAACTGGCTGCCATCAGAAAGGGTAGCAGAATATGGAAGATGAAAGGCAAGGCCATGGTAGGTGATTCGATAGCTGCAGAAGCCGAGTTAGTAGCTGCAATAAGGCAGAATAAATGGGAGTAGAGATTCATCCCTCTGCGGTAGTATCCCCAAAGGCGGAGATAGCCGACGGGGTTAAGATCGGGCCATATTCGATCATAAGCGATAAGGTGGCCGTTGGTAGCGATACCATTATTGATTCCCATGTAGTTATCGATGGGAATACGCAGATAGGGGAAAGGAATAGGATCTACCCCTTTGTCTCCATTGGTTCACCTCCCCAGGATATCGGGTATCAGGGTGAGGAAACCAGGGTCATTATTGGGGATGAAAATATAGTAAGGGAGTTCGTAACCATTAACCGAGCTACGACCAAGCAAGAGAGGGTCACAAGGGTTGGGAACAAGAATTACCTCATGGCCTATGCCCACATAGCCCATGACTGTAACTTGGGTAATTCCATTATCATGTCAAACGCCGCAACCCTTGGTGGTCATATAGAGATAGGTGACTACGCCATCATTGGGGGTCTGGTGGCTGTACATCAGTTTGTCAGGATAGGGACCTACGCATTTGTCGGGGGAAAATCGGCCCTTATCAAAGATATCCCCCCTTTCATGATGGCCGCTGGCGACAGGGCCAAGCTGTATGGATTAAATCAGATAGGCCTTAGAAGGCAGGGATTTCCTCAAGAAAAGATAGAGGGGCTAAAAAAGGCCTACAAGATTATATGGCGTGATCGTCTCCTGTTTAGTGAGGCACTGGAAAGGGTGCGGACGGAGATAGCCCCTTTTGAGGAGTTGGAAATACTCCTTGAATTCTTGGGCAACTCGAAAAGGGGTGTTGTGAGGTAGACAACGGACAATTGAAAATCGACAATTGTCAATAGTCAGTTCAAAATGGATAGGATAGGACTTATAGCGGGGGGCGGAAGGTTCCCCCTTTTGATAGCTGAGTCGGCCAGGAGAAGGGGGTTGAAGGTAATTGCCGTGGCACACAAGGGCGAGACCATGCCGGAGTTGGCTAATAGGGTGGATGAGATTACCTGGATAGGGCTTGGTCAATTTGGTCATTTGCTCAGTGCCTTCAAGTCGAGGGGGGTAAGACAGGTCCTGATGGCAGGTGCAATTACCAAGGTCAAGATGTTTGACAATGTACGGTTCGATCTAAAAGGGCTGGCTATCGCTGGAAAGCTGTTAGTTTTCCATGATGATGACATCTTGAGGGCTGTGGCCAGGGAGCTTGAAAGAGAGGGAATAGCCGTTGTGAGTTCTACTACGTACCTCCCGGAACTACTGGCGCCGCCGGGCTGTCTCACGAAAAGAGGGCCGAGCAAGGAGGAGGTGGAGGGCATAGAATTTGGCTGGATGGTGGCCAAGCAGCTGGGTGACCTGGATATAGGGCATTGTGTTGTGGTCAGCAGAAGGACAGTCCTGGCAGTAGAGGCCATAGAGGGGACCGATAAGACAATAGCAAGGGGAGGGGAATTAGCCAAGGAAGGTGCGGTGGTTGTTAAGGTCAGTAAGCCCAATCAGGACCTGAGGTTTGATCTGCCTGCCGTCGGCCTTAACACCATTGGGGTCATGTCAAGGGTGAAAGCATCTGTTCTGGCAATTGAAGCAGGTAAAACCCTTATCTTTGACAGGCAGGAGATGATAGGGCTGGCAAACAAGAACGGCATTGCCATAGTGTCGAGGTGATGTCGACCGGGGAAGCGAGCGTATGGGAAGATTGCGATTGGGCGTCGTCGGTGTAGGCCATGTAGGCGAGTTACATGCCCAGAAGTATGCCTCTATGGAGGATATTGACCTGGTTGGGGTTGCCGACATAGCTTTCCAAAGGGCAAAGGATGTAGCTCGCAGGTATAACACCAAGGGTTACCATAGCCATACCGAGCTGCTTCCTCACGTAGATGGCCTCAGTTTGGCAGTTCCAGCTGCATTCCACTATGAAATTGGACATGATATCTTGGCCCATGGCACACATCTGTTAATTGAGAAACCCATCACCCTCGAACTGGGGGATGCTGATAGGCTGATAGAAATCGCAAAGAGAAACAAGGCCATCTTACAGATAGGACACATAGAACGCTTTAATCCCGCAGTAGTTAAGATGCGGTTGTTGCTCTCCAAGCCTGTTTTCATTGAATCTCAGCGGCTTAACTTCTTCACCAACAGAGGGACGGATGTGGATGTGATCTTAGACCTCATGATCCACGATCTGGATATCGTCGTGCACCTCGTAAATTCGAGGATTGAGGAGGTAGAGGCGGTTGGTATGCCTGTTATAACCGATAAGATAGATATTGCTAACGTTAGGATTACATTTGGCAATGGTACCATAGCAAATTTAACGGCAAGCCGCGTCTCCCATGAATCCCTCAGGATGATTCGGGTCCTGCAACCTGATAGCTACATATCAGTTGATTACGGCAGGAGAAAGATCAGTGTAACCCATATCAAAGGGGATAGGAGAAATCCTTCCGACCTCTCCCCGATAGTCCATAAGGAGGAGGAATTTCCCGATAGTGACCCCCTGGCCGATCAGATTAGATCCTTCGTGGGGGCTATAAGAAATGGAACAGAGCCTAAGGTCTCTGGAGACGATGGGAAAAAGGCCCTGGCTGTTGCCCTCTCTATCATTGACCAGATAAAGAGAAAGGGGAAGATAACTTCCTGAATTGAGCGCGACAAAAAGCGTAATGATCATAGCAGGAGAGGCCTCAGGAGATCTCTACGGTGCCCATTTGGTCTTGGAAATGAAGAGGCTGGCCCCGGACCTGAGATTTTTTGGCCTTGGTGGCCCGGAGATGAAGAAAGTTGGTGTCAGGGTTCTGTTTCAGCTGTCAGCCATGGCCGTGGTGGGGATGACGGAGATCATACCCAGAATTGGGTATATCTTTCGGGCCTTGAGGGAATTGAAGACCTCATTAAGGAGTAGTCCTCCGGATCTCTTGATCCTTATTGACTATCCAGGGTTCAATCTAAATTTAGCCAAAAAAGCCCGCGTTCTTGGTATCCCAGTACTTTACTATATTCCTCCCCAGGTATGGGCCTGGTGGCGAGGGAGGGTCAGAAAGATAGCTAGGAGGGTGGACCGGGTCGCGGTTATCCTCCCCTTCGAGGAGGAATTCTACCAGAGGTTTGGACTTCCAGTTGAGTACGTGGGTCATCCGCTCATGGATCTGCCCTTACCCAGAAGGGCCAAGAGCAAGATCAGGGAGGGTTTGGGCATTAGTCATGAGAAGGGACCTATCCTTGGGTTGCTTCCTGGGAGCAGGGCTGAGGAGGTTGTGAGAATGATGCCAGCAATGATCGGTGCAGCTGAAATCATTTCCCACTATTATCCTCGTCTTCACTGCATCTTGCCGTTAGCATCTACCGTGAGGGAGGATGTGGTCAAGCCCTATGTAGAAAATGCCACGATAGATGTGACAATTGGAAGATCTGACACAAAAGAGCTACTGAAGATTGCTGATGTGGCCCTAGTTGCCTCTGGGACTGCTACCCTAGAGGCAGCTATAATGGAGACGCCGATGATAATAGCATATAAGGTATCCCCGTTGAGCTATATTCTCGGCAGATTCCTCGCAAAGGTATCTCACATCGGCCTGGTGAACTTAATTGCTGGAAGGACTATAGTTCCGGAATTGATTCAGGGCGAGGCAACTGCCTTTCGTCTGGCAGAAGAGGCCTTAGCCATCCTCAAGAATAATGGGTTAAGAGCAGAAATGAAAGGGCAGTTACGGTCGATAAGGGAGCAACTCGGTCAAGGTGGCGCTTCCAGAAGAGCTGCCTCCATTGCAGGGGAGATGATGGGGCTGTAAGCTTATGGCAGGCACCATACTCATAGTAGATGATGAGCCGAGTATACTTCAATCCTTATGCGGCATCCTTAGTGATGAGGGCTTTGAGGTCATTACTGCCGATGGAGGTTTGAGGGCGTTGAATATAATAAAGGAAACTATTCCGGATATCGTGTTACTGGATATCTGGATGCCGGATATCGACGGCATAGAAACACTGCAGCGGATCAGGGAACTGTATCCGAGCTTACAGGTAATTATGATCTCAGGTCACGGCACAATAGAAACTGCGGTTAAGGCGACGAAATTGGGTGCCTATGACTTTATTGAAAAGCCTCTTTCGCTAGAGAAGGTCCTCTTATCGGTAAACAATGCATTGAACTACAACAGGCTTGAAGCGGAGCTCGATCTGTTCAGGGAGAGAGAGCGACAGAGGTATCAGATAGGCGGACATAGCAGGGCTATTACCCACTTAAAGGAACAAATTAAGGTAGTTGCCCCAACTAATGCATGGGTTCTCATTGTTGGAGAAAATGGAACCGGTAAGGAGCTAGTGGCCCACACAATACACCGATTAAGCAAGCGGAGCACCAAACCGTTCGTTGAGGTTAATTGTGCTGCTATACCGGAGGATCTAATCGAATCAGAGCTCTTTGGCCACGAAAAGGGTGCATTTACCGGGGCTACCACAATGAAAAGGGGGAAGTTTGATCAGGCTAATGAGGGAACCCTATTCTTGGACGAGATTGGGGATATGAGCCTAAAGGCCCAGTCAAAGGTACTGCGGATTTTGCAGGAGCAGAGATTTGAGCGGGTAGGTGGCAACCGCACAATTACGGTTGACACCAGGGTCATCGTTGCAACCAACAAGAATTTGGAAGAAGAGATCGTAACGGGAAGATTCAGAGAAGATCTCTACTTTCGCCTTAACGTTATACCTATTTGGGTTCCTCCCTTGAGGGAGAGGGTTGATGATATATCCGAGCTTGTAGATGAATTTCTGAATGAGTTTTCACTTGCTACCAAAGGGGAATGCAAACATCTAAGTCCAGATGCCATGGAGTTGCTGAAGAAGTACAGCTGGCCGGGCAATGTGAGGGAACTTAGGAATCTGATAGAAAGGATGGTTATTATGTGCCCAGGTAAGGCAATTCATGCGAAAGATATACCTCCTCCGTTTGACAGATCCAGGATTGAAGAGACTAGGGTTGAGTCCTTCTTTTCCTTTGACACCTTCAAGGAGGCCAGGGAGACGTTTGAGAGATCGTTTATCACCAGTAAGTTGAAACAGTTTGGGGGGAATATTAGCAAGACAGCCGAGGCTATAGGGGTGGAGAGAAGCAATCTCCACAAGAAGATAAAGGCCTATGGCCTTTAGGGGTTCCTCCCCTTTAGGAATTCCCCTATCCTTCGGAGCCCCTCGGTGATATTCTCAAGGCAGTTTGCATATGAGAACCTGAGGTATCCCTCGGCATTGGCTCCAAAATCAATCCCAGGCGCTACGCCCACTCCTGCCTTTTCAAGAATCTCAAAGGCCAGCTCATAGGAATTATTGGATAGATGCCTTGCCCTCGCCAGGATATAAAATGCGCCAACAGGATCAACACTGATTCCAAAACCAACTTCCCTGAGCCCCTTAATCATGGAGTGCCTCCTTTGATCGTAGATGGATCTCATCCTCTCAATATCTCCCTGGGCTTCGGTGAGGGCTGCGAGCCCTGCCCACTGGGAGACACTGCCAGCCGAGATAAAGAAGTTCTGTTGCATCTTTTGCATGGGCCTGACAAAGTCCTCTGGAGCAATCACGTATCCGAGTCTCCATCCAGTCATGGCATAGAGCTTAGAGAAGCCATTCAAGACAAATGCCCGATCTGTAAACTCCAGGATCGAATGCTCTTTGCCTTCATATACCAGGCCATGATATATCTCATCAGAGATGACATATGGTCCAAGATCAGCTATCCTTTGCATCCTTTCAGCCGAGAGGAGATTTCCGGTAGGATTTGACGGAGAGTTTATGAGGATTGCCTTTGTGTGGGGAGAGATCTTTTGGGCAACCTCGTCTGGCCGAAATTGAAACCCGTCATCTTCATAGACCTTTACAAATACGCAATTTCCACCAACGTACTTGATAATATTCGGATAGCAGGGATAGTACGGATTGGAGACGATGATTTCATCTCCATTTTCCAATAGGGCCGAGAAGATCAGCAACATTCCCGGCGACGTACCAGAGGTTACTATGACTTGATCAGGGTGTATTTGAACACCATACTTGCCCATATAGCGGTAGCAGATGGCCTCCCTCAACTCAGGGATTCCCAGGCTGTGCGTATAGTGAG
>JABXJZ010000007.1 GCA_013375335.1 Desulfobacterales bacterium | reverse complement strand
GTAAGTCGATTGAGGGATGGGTAGCGGATTGCCTGACTAGGCAAAGAGCTTGTGCCTCCTGTAGTGGAGATAACGCTCGGCAATGAAATTCAATGGCTTCTTCGCCTTTTGAAAATTCCCGTGAAGGGCCCAGAAGACCTCGGATAAATCCAGTTCTCTGGCCGACTGATGTTCCGCAGCCAACCTATAGAATTTTCGGCCTTCCTTTTCATAGTCCGCCGGACTGATCCTCAGCTTCCCTCGAATCTGCGGCCTTAGTTCTCCGGAGAAGGGATAGCGGTAGTCGCGCTCGGCATAATCAGGAAAGACGCCGAGGATAAAAAGACAGATATCCGCGATCCTCTTATAAAGACCAAGCCTATACTCGTCCTGCACCGCTTGACAGAGACTCATGAGACTGACGATGTCCAGGTTATTGAATCGGATCTTTTTCCAGACCCCCTTCTTTACCCTAAATGAGATGACGTAACTCTCGACTCTGGTAAAGGACGCAAGCATGTCGGCCAGATAGCCCAGGACCGGTTCTTTCGTTAAAAGCTCCACCACATCTTTAGTATCGAATACAGGAATTCTCATGGTGCTGGTCTTTTCAACTGTATAGCTTACCTCTTCCAGGTCACTGGCTGCCTTCCTGAGCAGGATCTCGAAGAAAAGGGTCGGCGAGATCTTCAAGAATAGCTCGTCATCATCCATCAATCTCGTGAATACCTTCTCATCTCCGATGTATCTATTTCTAAAATCTCTATCCTCCCTGATGATCTGTTTGAGTCTGGATCTATCTCTGACTTCCGGAGATACAGTGTGAACCAGGAAATCCAGATCACTGTCGGATAACCTCAAGCCCTTTAGGTTCGAAAGGGACATCTTGTCTCACTC
This sequence comes from Desulfobacterales bacterium, assembly GCA_013375335.1. Lineage (GTDB taxonomy): Bacteria > Desulfobacterota > DSM-4660 > Desulfatiglandales > B25-G16 > JABXJZ01. The sequence goes on along the minus strand of JABXJZ010000007.1, from coordinate 14,861 downwards.
CTATCTCAAAGTCTGGAGCAATGTCATCTGCCTGGGTCGTCAATGAAAGAGGGGGTCTTTACATTCTGGTGGTTCTGAAAGTAGGCTCTGAGCAGGCATTATATATATCAGTTCCATAAGGTGTCAAGGGACCTCAGGGGGCCGCAGGTCGTCGGCCTTCTGTAAGCCACCAATGTGGTTTCGAGCAGGTGGATCTCCCTCAGACCAGGTCTCGCTATTGGTTTTATTTCTTAACTTTTATTAGCTGGCCTGATTTGAAGGCAGTTCCAGCAATGGGTTCAGCCCAGGAACGACGTGGTTCTATCCTAACAGTTCTTATTTCCCCCACCTTTGGGCCCGGGAGGTGGTAGGTTTGTCCTTTAAGCGATGTGATGGATTCACCTTCGCCAAAGACTTCAAACACGATCCCGGGTCTCAGTCCCACATCGCGACCGGCGTTGATAAGTATCCTTTTATCATCCACAGAAACTATTGTACCTGTCCAGACGCGGCCATTGAGAGAAAGGGTGGCATCAGTTGCTGCTTTCTGGATAATATCGGGCAAGCATTGCCGAAGTGCCCTTTTCTTCGTTTCCACATTCGGGGATCTCTCCTTTTTGTCTTAAGCTCCCTCATCTGATAGCGTGATGGTGTGAACTATCTCTTTACTCAACAGTATCGTGCCCCCATTAACATCCACTATATCTACGTTCATTGATAGCGTAAATCTCCAGGCTTTTCTCCTGAAGGGCCATATTCCCGTTTTGTCAGGATTTGCCTCGATGGGGTTTACGGTTTCAAAGATAATGGCGTTTATGCCCATCTCTCTGGCCTCTCTCATCAGTTCTGGAACAAATGACTGCCCTGGCTTAAAGGAATGGGATTTGTTGGATTCATTTCCATGGTAGACATCAAAGAACCCTTTTCTTGCCAAAGTCTTACTGAAGCCCGCACTTACCGTATCCAGCAATTCATCTAAAGGTATTCCCGTGAGATCAATAGCAGGCATGAGCATAACCCTTTTCTTTGGCCAGTCGTTATCTGGCAATGCTCTCGACACCAGTGACGCCGTCATCCCACAGCCAGCAACTAGGATGGGAAATAACGCAAATGTGCCGAGGAGGAACAGTACTTTTTTCATGAGATGATAATCGCCTCTCCTTGTGTAAGTAATTTCCTACAACTCAAAGCTATTGGCTTTGAGGATAAGACCTTTGGCCATAACTCCTATTTCCCTTCACTTAGAAGGTTACCCGAAAGGAGTCAAACTCTCCGGTATAATCCTCTTTGATTTCATGAACCCTCCTAACGCGTGCGGTTGGAGGCCCATGGTGACACCACTCTACTAACTGTTCCACCTTTTCTCTTCGCCCTTCAGCAACGACCTCAACACTTCCATCAAACCGGTTTTTTACCCACCCGTACAGGCCTAGTCTGGTTGCTTCTTCTCTTGTTGATTCTCTAAACCACACACCCTGCACCCTTCCTTCAACAATGAGATGTGCCCTACTATTATCCATCGTAGTTTCCCTCAGCGGGGATCGTTGAGAATTCTTCTTCGCTCAACATACTTATATCCAAGTGTTTTGCCTAGAGGAGTTTGGCCCCGGTGATTTTCCGGGTGCTCCGCATAAGGCACGTTTCTCGCGGCATTTCTTCAATAGGCATTGCTGCCTCCTGAACTTCCACCAGTGCACAAATCGAGAAGCACGCGACCAGCCTCCCTGCTTCTCCCTTTTAGCTTATCAGCTCCAACCCCATTATGCCACTCAAGGGAAGAGAGTTCGTCCGATACAATTAACAGTCCCGCTAATTCTACTGAGCGATAGAGTGCCACTGTTATGAGGGCGGACATTTCCATCTCAACGGCCAGGAACCCTCTTTTTGCGTAAGCTTTGACCTTTTTCATCGTCTCGCGGTAAAAGGCATCTGTTGTCCAAACGGGCCCTTTTTGAAAGGGAAGATTGGCCCGCGCCAATGCATCCTCGAGCCTCTTGCTTAGAAGAGGGCTTGTCTGCCTTCTCCTTTCATTCACAGGATAGTGGGGAGAGGTGCCTTCTTCAGATAGAGCGGCCGTAGGAATTACTAGGTCACCTATTAGAAGATATGGCTGCAGTGAGCCACACCATCCTAATACCCAGATCCTGTTTGCACCCAATGCTATTAGTTTTTCCATGACGATCACCCCTTGAGGTGCACCAAGAAGAGGTCCTGCCAGTGCGAGAGGGAGATCCTTATCCTTTTTGGCTATGAAGAGTTTAAACGGACTAAATGTTCTCAGGGGTGCCCTCTCGGCATGGGTCAGATCAACCATGAACCCAAGCTCTGAGGGAATGGCAACCATAATCGCATTCGGACCAAGCAATGGTTCTCCCTTTTCCCTTGTTGGCTCAATTACCACATCACCGTCGCTTAATGTGTTTCTCCTTCCCATAAGAAAACGCCATTCATTCTAAGGGCAATTTCTGCCAAAATGCAACTGGAAAGAGGAAGGTCGGGGCATCTTTCAAGTGGCATAAATTACGTATACTAAACGATTTTGTTGACACGGGTAACAAAAAGCAATAGCATACTAGCCGATAATTGCTTAAGATTTTCAAGCATGTTTGAACTATTGACAGAGAAGCTCACGAAGGCCTTCAAGGGATTGAAGGGCCGAGGAAGATTAAGCGAAAAGGATATCGAAGACGCTTTACGAGAGATCCGCCTTGCGCTCCTCGAAGCAGATGTAAACTATAAGGTTGTCAAGGACCTCCTTGAAGAAATAAGGAAAAGGGCGCTCGGGCAGGAGGTCTTGGAAAGCCTTACCCCAGGTCAACAGGTAGTTAAGATAGTAAATGGAGAGCTTACAAAGCTGATGGGAGGGGGAAGGAGGGATCTGAACCTCGGTGGCAAGAGGCCGCTCTGCATAATGCTCGTTGGTCTCCAAGGTTCCGGGAAAACAACAACAGCTGGTAAATTGGCACATTACCTCAGAGCAAGGGGATACCACCCTTACTTAGTGCCAGTGGATGCCCAAAGGCCTGCTGCTATCGAGCAGCTTTGGAAAATAGGAGAAGAGATCAATATCCCGGTTCATCCCTCAGATGGAACGGACAAGGCTGAAGATATCTGTCTTAGGGCCGTGGGCAGGGCACCGAGGAGTGGGTCGGATATCTTGATTGTAGATACAGCTGGTAGGCTCCATATTGACGAACAGCTCATGGAAGAGCTTTTGAGGATTAAGGGCATAATCCGCCCCGATGAGATCCTTTTGGTAGCAGATGCTATGACAGGCCAAGATGCAGTGAATTTGGCTCAAGAATTCAATCGAAATCTTGATATCACAGGGGTTATTCTATCAAAGATTGAAGGTGATGCAAGGGGGGGAGCAGCACTTTCCATAATGGCTGCCACAGGCACACCGATCAAATTTGTTGGTACGGGGGAAAGGCTGGATGCACTGGAGCCTTTTTATCCAGACAGGATGGCTTCGAGGATCCTGGGAATGGGGGATATTGTATCCTTGATCGATAAGGCACAGGCTGAATTTGATCAGAGGGAGGCCGATGAACTTGCGAGTAAGATCAGGAAGGCAGAATTTGATCTGGAGGATTTTAAGAGCCAACTTGCATATGTTCGCAAGATGGGATCATTGGAGCAGATCTTAGAGATGATACCAGGTATTGGACAGATGATGAAGTCAGGAAGACTAAAGGCCGATAAACGGGAGCTCGGTCGGTTTGAGGCTATAATTAACTCTATGACACCGGAGGAGAGAAGAGATTATCGGATAATAAGTGGTACCAGGCGAAAGAGGATTGCTATGGGAAGCGGAACAAGGGTAGAAGACGTGAATCGGCTCCTTAAAAATTTTGTTCAGACAAAAAGTATGCTTAAGAAATTGAGACGAGGGAGCTTAAGGGATCTATCCTCGTTGGTCAGCTTCGGTTAAACAATGCAAGGGTATTTTAAAAACAGCAGGACTGGCAACTTTGACCTATAGCTTACTAGGAAGGGGGTGAGCGCTGGAGATATGTCGGTGAGAATAAGATTGACCAGGAAAGGGGCTAAAAAGAGACCTTTTTACCGTATTGTGGCAACTGATTCAGAGGCCCCAAGGGATGGCAGGTTTCTTGAGGTATTGGGATACTACGACCCATTGAAAGATCCACCCCACGTTCATATTGATGAGGATAAGGTGCACAAGTGGATACAGAGAGGTGCTCAGCTTTCGGAAACCGTGAGGTCTCTTTTGCGCAAGAAGGGAGTATCCAGGGTTGCTTCCCAAACAAGCTAAATCGTGTTTAATGAGAATTTGGGGTAAAAGAGAATGGTCGAAATGAAAGAGTTGATTGAATACATTGCAAAGGTTCTTGTTGATAATCCAGAGGAAGTAAGTGTCACTGAGCTTGAAGGAAAACAGACCTCCGTGATTGAGCTTAGGGTAGCCAAGGAAGATCTGGGCAAGGTAATTGGCAAGCAAGGGAGAACCGCCAGGGCTATGAGAACTATACTTGGTGCGGCCTCGACCAAGATTAAGAAGAGATCAGTCCTGGAAATCTTGGAATAATTGAGCAAGGTAGGTCTTAAAGATCTAGTCCTGATAGGTCAGGTTGTCCGTCCGCATGGTTTAACCGGTCTACTAAGGATAGTTTCTTATGCTGAATCAAAAGAGACATTCCTTCGGGCCGGTTCTGTATTTCTGGATAAAGGCGAAGACGAGTTATTTGAGAGGAGGGTTGTTTCTATAATGGCCCACCGTTCGGTCTATCTCTTGAAATTGTCGGGTCTGAGGTCAGTCGATGAGGCGGAGTCTTTTAGGGGCGCCGGGATATTAATAAGAAAAGATTCTGTGGTAAGAAGTGGTGAGGATGAGTTTTTCTGGTATGAACTCATAGGATTGGATGTATATCTGATAACTGGTCAGTATGTTGGGGTTCTTAAGGGGATTTTTCCCACGGGGAGTAATGACGTTTATGTGGTCGAAAATGAGGGGAGGGAGTTCTTGATCCCGGCGATTCATCAGGTTGTAAAGGAGATAAACATAGCTCAAAAGAGAATGGTCATTTCACCTATGCGGGGTTTGTTAGACCTCTGATGAGATTTGATATTCTTTCAATATTTCCGGAGATGTTCGTCCCCCTCGCTACATACGGAATTATTGGGCGGGCAGCAAAGAGGGGGGAGATAGAGATAAATGTAGTGAATATAAGAGACTTCGGTGAGGGACCGCACTTGATGATCGATGATAGGCCCTTTGGGGGTGGGAATGGTATGGTTATGAAACCAGGGCCGATTTTTCGGGCCCTGGAGTCCATTCCCAGGGTAAGGGGTGACAGAAGAGTTATCCTGCTCACCCCTCAAGGCCAACTCTTCGATCAATCGATAGCCCGGGATTTAGGCAAGCTCGAGCAAATTGTTTTGGTGTGTGGAAGGTATGAGGGTGTGGATGAAAGGGTAAGGTCCCGGTGCGTGGATATGGAACTATCTGTTGGCGATTACATCCTGACGGGTGGTGAATTGCCAGCGATGATTATCGTGGAGGCCGTGAGCCGATTAATCCCTGGTGTGTTAGGTGGAGTAAGATCTAACGTTGAGGAATCCTTTGAAGATTACTTCCTGGAATATCCACAATTCACCAGGCCCCGGGTTTTTCAAGGAGAGGAAGTACCATCCGTTTTATTATCGGGCGATCATGGGAGGATCCGGCTTTGGAGAAGGGCCCAATCTATAAAGAGGACACTGGAGAGGAGGCCCGATCTGCTGGAGAAGGCCCATCTCAACGAAGAGGATAGATGCATAGTGGAAGGGTTAAGACAAAAGCAGGGTAGACTAGAGTAATTGTGCCTGCCTTACATATGAAGGGCGCTGGACTGGGACATCAGGAGTGGGTGCTGAATACGCATGGCGTTCTATATTGGACTATTACACTACCCCGTTTACAATAAGAGGGGGGAGATCATTGCTTCGGCAATAACCAACTTGGATCTCCATGATTTGGCAAGATTGGCAAAGACTTATGGAGCTAAGAGATTCTATGTTATCAATCCGCTCAGGGATCAGCAAGAACTGGCCAAGAGGATTTGTCGACATTGGCTACGTGGTTATGGAGCTCGCTACAATACAGATCGACAGAAGGCAATGTCCTTGATTTCAGTTGTTCCAACACTTGAGTCGTGTATGGCGGAGATCCAAGGTGGCGAAGGTGAAAGACCAACTTTGCTGGCCACTGACGCGCGGAAAGACAAACGACAAAAGATTAGTTATGACCTGGCAAGGGAGATAGTTAACTCCAACAGGGTGGTAATGGTCTTATTTGGTACAGCCTGGGGAATAGCTAAGGAGCTAATCGGAAAGGCAGACTATCTCTTAGAGCCGATTATCGGCATATCTGACTACAATCACCTCTCAGTTAGGACAGCCGCTGCAATAACCTTGGATCGTTTGTTTTCCCCCGCTTATAAGGCGCTGAAGAGGTAGCTAATTTGAACTGAAGGAGAGCAGTGCGATGAACCCAATAGAAATACTGGAAAAAGAGCAGATACGGTTGGATCTCCCCCCGTTTAGGGTAGGTGATACGGTCAGGGTATACAGCCGAATTAGAGAGGGTGACAAAGAGCGTGTACAGGTCTTTAAAGGGGTGGTTATCAGGAGAAGAAAGGGTAATACAGGTGCTACCTTCACGGTGCGCAAGGTCTCATATGGTGTCGGGGTGGAGAAGATCTTCCCTCTTCACTCCCCAACATTAGATAAGATAGAGGTCGTTTCTAAGGGCAGGGTAAGGAGGGCAAGGCTTTACTATTTACGTAAATTAAGCGGTAGGGCAGCTAGGCTTAAGGAAAAAAGGGCCTGATACACGCGTATATGGACAATCATCACTATGAATTCGAGGCTAGGCGCGCAGGTTACTCTGGGGTAGCGGGTGTGGATGAGGCAGGGCGGGGTCCCTTGGCTGGTCCGGTAGTTGCCGCCGCTGTGATCCTACCTCAGGATATCGTGTTGGATGGGGTCAGGGATTCTAAAAAGCTGTCTGAGAGGGCTCGCAGAGAGGCCTTTTCCCTCATCAAAAAAGGTGCAATAGGTATTTCCTTAGCTGTGGTGGACCCGAAGGAGATTGACAGGATTAATATCCTCCAGGCCACTCGGAAGGCTATGAAACAGGCAGTCTTGAGACTCGATCCCCAGCCTGATTGTCTGTTGATCGATGGCATACACCCTATTGACCTTCCCATTCATCAAAGGTGTATCATAAAAGGAGATCAGCTATGTCTGTCCATATCAGCGGCTTCTATTCTGGCAAAGGTCTACCGCGATAGCATTATGCATAGCTACCATAAGCTATACCCGCAGTATGGCTTTTCTTCAAATAAAGGCTACGGAACGTCTGGTCACAGAGAGGCTATAGCCAAGCATGGTCCTTGCTGTATTCATAGGGTAACCTTTAGAGGTGTCCTCACGTGACAAAAGAAAGGATTTCCCTTGGAAGGCTTGGCGAGGACCTGGCGAGAGAAAGATTAAAGGGTCTCGGTTACAGGATCGTGAAGACGAACTATAGGTGCCCTTTGGGTGAAATTGACTTAGTTGCAAGGGATGGTGACGTCCTTGTCTTTGTAGAGATAAAAACCCGTAGAAATGAGCCCTTGGGCCAGGCCAAGGAGGCAGTTACCAGGAGAAAGCAGGCCCAGCTTTCAAAGGTAGCCTTGGCCTATATGAAATCCAACAATCTCTGGGGAAGTAAGGCGAGATTTGATGTGGTCGCCATAGGATTAATTGACGGAAAGAATGAGATTGAGATCATAAAAGATGCATTTGAATTGGCTTACTGAATACCCTGAAGTGCCTGGGCTATCTATCTATTTGCGTAATTCATGGCATGTCCTGCACTCATAAAGTGAGGCGTTTGTCGACGGTTCCCAAGACGGGTAACAATCGGTTAAATCAGGGAAAGATCTATGTTGTTTCTACCCCCATAGGTAACCTCGAGGATATTACCTTAAGGGCACTGAGGGCCTTGAGGGAAGTGGGATTGATTGCGGCTGAGAGTAGGGAACATACCAGGAAGCTGTGTAGGCATTATGATATAGCAACACCGATAACCAGCTATAATAGCCGTAACCAGCACCTCAAGGGACGCGTACTCCTTGAGAGGGTCAAGTCAGGGCTTGACATTGCCCTTGTTAGTGACGCGGGAACACCTGGTTTGTCGGACCCCGGTTTCAGGCTTATTAGGGAGGCAATAGAGGCTCACATAACATTGGTGCCGGTTCCAGGTGTCTCAGCTTGCCTGACAGCACTTTCCATTTCAGGTTTGCCTACAGATAGATTCGTCTTTATCGGTTTTCTCTCAAACAAGAAGGGGAGGCGCAGAAGAAAACTGGAAGGTCTGAGATCTGAGCGGCGGACCATGGTTTTTTTCGAATCTCCCCATCGATTGGTCCAGATGCTTAGGGATGTTTACGAGATTTTGGGTGACAGGGAGATCGCCCTCGCCAAAGAGATGACAAAGGTCTTCGAGGATGTAAAAAGGGGATCGGTGAGTAAGGTATTGTCCTATCTCGAGGATGGGGAGATCAGGGGCGAATATACTATTATCGTAGCAGGGGTCAGGGAAGGGGAGAGGCATTCCCCTGTTATTGACAAGTGATGATTGTTCGATTACAGTTGAGGCGTTATGGAAGAGGTAAGATCACTAAAAGTAATCAATGAACTCGGGATGCATGCCCGGGCAGCTGGTGAGATAGTGGAGTTGGCAGGCAGATATAAGTCAAGGCTGCTCTTGGCAAAGGACGGTCGAACAGCGGATGGTGCAAGCATTTTGTCGATTCTCACACTTGCCTGCCCTAAAGGCAGTGAGATTGAGGCCAGGATAATTGGTGAGGACGCCAGGGAGTTTATGGATGAACTGGAGAGACTTTTTGAAGGCGAATTTGGGGAGACCGTGAGAGGGCAGTATCGCCCTAAAAAGAGGACGATGAAAGGGGTTCCTGTTTCCCCTGGTATCGTCCTCGGGAGAGCACATCATTTAGATAGATCCAAGACTCAGATCTTTCACACCAAATTAAGCAATAGAAGGGAGTTAGAAAGAGAGACTCATCGTTTCAGGCGGGCTGTGGATATGGCAAAGGAACAGATCCGGAGGTTTAAATCCAATATACCGGAACAGGTAAAGGGATATGCCTTTGTCCTGGATACGCACGCAAAGATCCTGGACGACAGCCTGCTGTTTGACTCAACTATAAGGAGAATCCGAAGGGAGAAGATTAATGCCGAATGGGCGTTAGAGAGATCGGTAGAGAATATCCACCAGCTTTTTAAGACGGTTGAGGATGAATACATTGGGCGGAGAATGGACGATGTGGATAGTGTGAGCGAGAGGGTATTGAGGAATTTGGCAGGAGTTAAGGAAGAGAGCCTGGCGGGGATCAACGAAGAGGTTATCGTCGTGGCTCATAGTCTTTCGCCATGTGACATTGCTGCGATCAACGTGAGCCGTGTAATGGGCATTTTGACCGATGTTGGCGGTCGGACGTCGCACATGGCCATTATGTCTGAGGCCCTAGAGATACCAGTAGTCGTTGGATTGGAAACGGCTACAGATATGATTTTGGATGGCGATCTTTTGATCCTGGATGGTAATACAGGTGAGGTTATCATCAACCCCGACCCTGATACTATCATCTCTTATGAGGCCAAGAGGAAACATTACAATAATTATAAATCCGCCATAGACAGGCTGAGACATCTGCCTGCCGAGACCCTGGATGGACATAAGATAACCATCAGGGCCAATATGGAGTTCTTGGGGGAGGGTCAGGCGGCAATTGAGCATGGCGCAGAGGGCGTAGGGCTTTACAGGACTGAATATCTCTATATGACCAGGGGAAGTCTTCCGGATGAAGAAACCCTTTTTGATGACTATAGCCAGATTGCCAGAATGGTGGCCCCCGATCCGGTTACTATAAGGACCCTGGATATTGCAAGTGACCGGATGGCATCGGATATGGAGGCGAGCAGGGAGGATAATCCTGCTTTAGGTCTGAGGTCTATTCGATTTTGCCTGAGTGAGCGAAAGCTGTTTAAGACTCAGTTAAGGGCGATTTTAAGGGCCAGTGTATATGGTAATTTCAGGTTGATGTTCCCGATGATATCTGGCCTGGGGCAATTCCTGGAGGCAAAGAGGATCTTAAGGAGTGTCATGCGCGGCCTTGATAGAGATGGAATCGAATACAATAGGGACATACCTATCGGGATTTTGATCGAGATTCCCTCTGCAACATCAATTGCAGACATTCTTGCAAAGCATGCTGATTTCTTTTCCATAGGAACTAATGACCTGATTCAGTATGCATTGGCCATAGACAGAGACAATGAACATGTTGCCCATCTCTATGAGCCTTTTCATCCAGCTGTTTTGAGGATGATACACCAGGTAGTCGAGGCGGGGAAGAATGAGGGGATTGATGTATCCCTGTGTGGTGAGATAGCAGGTGATCCTCTCTCTGTCTTGATACTCCTCTCATTGGGACTGAAGGAATTTAGCATGAATGTTGGCTCTATCCCACTGATCAAGAAGATGATCAGAATGGTACCATTAAGAGAGCTGAGGGATAGTTTAAGGGGAATATTGCATTTGTCCACCAGTAAGAAGATCGAGGATTTCGTCTTAAAGAAGGCAAGGTCCCTACTGCCTGATATTTTTGAGGAGGATGTCCTAAGGTATAGGGCCACTGGCACTGCCTAAGCAGGTGGTAGATGGAGAGGAAGGTTGTCTGTCAGAACAGAAAGGCCAGACACGACTATTTTATCGATGAGATTTACGAGGCGGGAATTGCGCTTGTTGGACCAGAGGTTAAATCGTTGAGAGAGGGACGTGCCAGCCTGAAGGATAGCTATGCAAGGACTAAAAATGGAGAGCTCTTTTTGCACAATATGCATATTACGCAGTATCCTTTTGCGCATCATCTAAACCTTGATCCCACAAGGACAAGAAAGCTTCTCATGCAAAAGAGAGAGATCAGGAGGTTGATAGGAAAGACCGAGGAAAAGGGATATTCCTTAATCCCCCTATCCATATATCTTCTGAGTGGGAGACTCAAGGTTGAGCTCGCTCTTGCGAAAGGGAAGAAGAAATATGATAAGAGACATATATTGAAAGAAAGGGAGTTGAAGAGGGAGTTAAACCAGCTGAAAAAGACAACTCGCCATTGAATAATACCTCTTGTGTTTACTCTGGATTTATGGTTTAATAAACGAAGCTCATTGAAAATTGGGGGCGAAACGGGTTCGACGGGGATAAAGAAGCTTAGGCTGCGTACCGAGGTTCTGTCTGCTCGTTAAACAGGCAGAAAAAAACAAACGCAGACGACTATGCGTATGCTTTAGCCGCGTAAGACGGCTAACGTCTTACCGTTCTTTCCTGCGAGGGCGGATTAGGGCGTCGATGAGCAGGATAGCTGACCTGAGAATCCTTGGAGCTCAGGGAGGCGAATTTCATTCAGGGTAGTCCTTCAGTTACCTTGCCCGAAAGGGGCCTGAAGGGCGAATATTGAATTTCGGGCTACGTATGTAGATGCTTAAGTGGACTATTCTCGGACGGGGGTTCGACTCCCCCCGCCTCCACCATATAATTTGTAGTAATTCAACTAGTTAATCTAGGTGCTCACCTTACAATTACCGTCTGTGAACCACCTGCAGACGGTTTTTTGTCCCCCTTTTCTCTTCAGAAGCAAAGGTTTTTCGACTACGCTCAGCACCTTAGGCTCTCTCTTGTTCATCCGGATAATTTAAACACAAATGTACATTTGATGTTGAGCTGACTATCGATGCTCTTGAAAGAGACAGTGAATGCTTGGGCGTTAAACTCGAAACACGTTTAGCCGGAGCTCACGACAGACACTGCCCCTCGGCTTTAGCCTTCCGCCTTCCTTGCTCCATTTGCTTTAACCTTCGGCCTTGCGCCTCCGCTTCATTGGGTCCTTTCCTGGAGTTTCCGGAGTTTTCCCCCTTAAATTTGTATAAGTTGTTGAAATAAGGAAAGAAGTGAATTTTACGAAGTGAAATGGGCGCTCTTTCCTGCTATAAGACATTCCTGAGTTTTACAAAGCGGATCTGCCCAAGATCCCTTCAACAGCAGAAAGGAGAACGCCCATGGATAAAGATACTATAATGGTAGCGAAAATCAAGGCGCAACTTTCCAAATTCTCAGGAATCATTTCCAGGGATTTTTCTCAGGCCAAGCGACGGCTGATCAAGGAGATGCTCTATGGGATTCAGGCCACCAAGGATGTGAAGTTGTCAAATATCAGTCGTTCATTGCATGAGGAACAGGCGCTCATTAAGACGGAGGATCGGCTCTCTCGGAATTTAGACGATGTGGACTTTACCGAGGGGCTCAACGAGGAGATCTGTCGTTTGGGTGCCTCTAAGGTACTGGAGGACATGGTGATTGCGTTAGATCCGAGTGATATTCGTAAGGAGCATGCGCGCACGATGCAGTATTTGTGCAGGATTCGTGATGGGAGCGAAAAGGAGCTGGGCGATGGGTATTGGCTCTGTAAAGCGGTGGCGGCAGATATTGAGCACAAACAGGTCATTCCCCTGTATTGCGAGGCGTACTCTCAGGAAGCGGAGGACTTTAAGAGTGAGAATGATCAACTCTTGCGGGCCATTGCCATGGTGAGTCGGTATGCGGGCAGCAGAGGGATTTGGGCCATTGATCGGGCAGGGGATCGCGGTATCATATTCGAGAGGTTTCTGCAGACCGATGAGCTGAAGCGGTTTGTGATCCGGCTTCGGAAAAAGAGGGATCTGGTGCACCGAGGAGTGAGGAAAAACTCTCATGAGCTGGCTCAAGTGCTTGCGTGTCCGTTTCAGGCCACCTTAATCAAGTATGAGGACGGCAAGGAGAAGGTGAGGACTGTGTGCTACAGTGCGGTTTCTGTGAAGCTTCCTGGCAGGGATGAGCGGCTGGTCTTGGTGGTGGTTAAAGGGTTTGGTAAGGACCCCCTGATGCTTTTGACCAACTGTGCTGTTACTCTCCAGCACAAAGAGAGTGTGTGGCGGATAGTGGAGATCTACTTAACGCGCTGGAAATGTGACGAATCCTTTCGCTACATCAAGCAGAGCTACAATCTTGAAGATGTTCGGGTGCGAAGCTACACGGCAATCAGAAATGTGGTGGTATTAGTGCTTGCGGTGAGTTATTTTGCCGCGGTCTACCTGGGTCAGAACCTGAAATTGAAGATTCTCGTGGAGCGCATCTTTCTCGTATCCAAAAGGTTTTTTGGCGTCCCCTCTTTTTTCAATTACGCCATGGCTGATGGGCTTTACAATTTGCTTTTTCCCGACAAGACGGGGTTAAAAACGAGAAGAGGTGATACCCAGAATTTTCAGCTCAGTTTCGACTTTTGGTGAAAATCCCAGAATCAAAACTCCGGAAACTCCAGGCATAATTAAGGCTCCCGCCTATATTGACGGTTGCCTCAATCATCCTAAAGTAGTATGTAACAATCCATGGTATCTCCGCCTATCATAAAAGCGCCGCGGCTCCAATCGAATCAGACGGTAGGAGTTATAGCACCAGCGAGCCCGGTCAGCCGCGCCGAAATAGCGCAAAGTTTAAGGCTCTTAGAGTCTTTTCCTTTCAAGATCAGGCTTGGTAGGCATCTCTTTGATCATCTACATTATCTGGCTGGCCCTGATCATGATAGGGTGTCCGATCTTCACCAGATGTTTTCCGATCCCGATGTAAGGGCAATCTTTTGCGCCAGGGGCGGCTATGGCTCAGCGAGGCTTCTCGATAAGATCGACTTCGACCTCATACGAGGAAACCCAAAGGTAGTAGTGGGTTTCAGCGATCTAACTGCCCTTTTGGTCGCTCTATACGAACAAAGCGGTCTGATCTCCATTCACGGACCAACCCTATCAGATCTCCCCAAGGATAATAACTGGCACAATGTATCCAGACTTATTACCACCTCTCACAGGCCTCAAATCTTCTTGAAGCAAGGAAGGGTGATAAACGAAGGTAAGGCGAGGGGTACTTTACTAGGTGGCAATCTCTCTACCATTTGCTCGCTGTTGGATACCCCTTTTTTACCGTCTTTTGAAGGCGTGATTCTCTTTCTAGAGGAGAAAGGAGAATCCCCCTACAAGCTAGACCGGATGCTTACGCACCTGCTATTAAGTAGACGGTTAGAGGGAGTATCTGCCCTTGTTATCGGTCAAATAGAGGATTGTGGGGAAAAGGAGGTTATCCACGATTTGCTTGAGGAGCGACTTCGTGCCCTTGCTATACCTGTCGTCACAGGCCTGCCTGTTGGCCATGGCGTTGAGAACAGAGCCCTACCGCTGGGTATTCCCGCCGTTGTAGATACTGAAAGGATGGTCCTTAGGATAGAAGAGCCAGCGGTCTATTAATTAGCATGTCAAGCTTTTTGGAGATCAAAAACAATGGAAAGTTATCGAGGCAAGGGGTGAGGCGTAATGGGGAAGGATGGGCTCAGGGAGGTGGCGTTTGGCAATGGGCAAAGGATTTAGCTGTGCAAATCTACAAAATCTCAGACAAAGCAGCCTTAGGGAAAGATTTTGGACTTCGGGATCAAATACGAAGGTCTGCTGTACGCATCTCCAGTAATCCCGCAGAAGGTGATGAGCGCGATACTGATAAAGAGTCGGTTAGGTTTTTCTCTGTTGCCAAAGGCTCATTTGCCGAATTATGTACTCCACTTCAAATAGCGTTTGAGATTGGTCATATTGAAAGGGATACTCTCAAAAGCCTTGAGCGGGAATGCAGCCAGCTCGGCAAGATGATCGGTGCTTTAATTAAGGCAAGGAAAGAACATGCCGGCCTATAGCCGCTTTCCACTCGCCTCTCGGCTATTTTAGCATCGTTCAAACCA
>JABXJZ010000077.1 GCA_013375335.1 Desulfobacterales bacterium | reverse complement strand
CCTATGGGGAGTTTGCTCGCAGGGTCTACAAGCTGGCCAATTTCCTTCGATCGGTGGAAATAAAGAAGGGAGAGTGCGTGGCTATATTACATGAAAACAGTCATGAGTTCTTAGAGTCCTATTTTTCCACTGCCCAGCTTGGTGCTATTATCAACCCCCTCAATATCAGACTCTCTCCCAGGGAACTTGCCCTTATCCTGAAAGACTCCGGTGCCGTGATCTTAATAGCCTCTAGGTGTTTCTCGAGCAGCGTAAACTCATTGGGCAACTTAGACACAAGGTTACAGCGGGTAATATGGACTGGAGAGGGGGCTCAAACAACTGTATTTGATGCAGTAGATTATGAGGATGCGATCAGAGAAGGGGGCTCTGAACCACCATCTCTCGCAGAGGTATCCCAGGATGAGGTGGCACAGCTCTACTATACAAGCGGAACTACCGGTGAGCCAAAGGGGGTCATCCTTACTCACAAAAACGTCTGCACCCATGCCCTTGCTACAATAGGAGAGTTGAGGGTGAGTGATGCCGATAGCTGGATCCACGTAGCACCGCTTTTTCATCTGGCCGATGCCTGGGCCACATTTGCGATAACCTGGGTGGGAGCAAGACATATAACTGTAGCCGACTTTGACCCACAATCGGTCTTAGAATCCATGCAGAACGAGCGGGCCACGATTACCAATATGATTCCCACCATGTGGAACGTGCTGGTCAATACCCCCGCAGTTGACTCCTACGATTTTTCGAGCCTGAGGGTCGTGCTAAGCGGAGGCGCGCCTATTGCCCCAGACCTCGTCAGGAGGATAATGAGGACATTTCGATGTGATTACATACAGACCTACGGGATGACTGAGACTTGTCCGTATCTAACCCTGTCTATCCTCAAGGAGCACCTTACCCGTCTCTCCCCAGAGGAGCAGTTTACTTACAAGGCTAAGACGGGGCGGCCTATGATGGGAGTATTGCTCAAGGTAGTGAGGGACAATGGAAAGGAAGTCAACTATGATAGTAAAGAGGTAGGGGAAATTATTGTGAAAGGTGATATCGTTACCCAGGGCTACTGGAACAAGCCTGAAGAAACCGCTTCAGCCATCAAAGATGGATGGCTCTATACAGGGGATCTCGCTGTGGTTGATAGGGAAGGATATGTCAATATTGTGGATAGAAAGAAGGATATGATCGTAACCGGTGGTGAAAATGTGTACTCAACCGAGGTTGAAAATCTCCTCTACTCACACCCAGCAATACTGGAAGCAGCGGTTATTGGGGTACCAGACGCCAAATGGGGGGAGGCTGTAAAGGCGGTTGTGGTGCTAAGGGAAGGGAAAGACGCTACCGAAGAGGAGATCATTCGATATTGTAAAGATCATATCGCGCACTATAAGGCCCCAAAAAGTGTTGATTTTATCTCTGAGCTCCCCAAGACTGGTTCAGGAAAGATTTACAAGAAAGGCCTTAGGGAGAGATATACCCATGGCTCTCAAAAAATGGGTTGACAATCCATAATGGCGGGGATAAAAAAACCCATACCTTAAGGTATCAAATGCAAAGGGAAGGAAGGCACCCTGTTCAATGAGACAGTACGAGACTATTTATATTGTTAATCCTAATCTTGACGCGGACTCCTTAAAGGAAGTAGTCACGAAGTTTTCGGATCTGATCAAGAAACTAAAAGGTCACACTGTAAACGTAAAGGAGTGGGGAAAGAGGAGATTGGCCTACGACGTCAAGAAGTTCGATCGGGGCTATTATGTTGTGCTGGATTTTTGTGGTCTTCCTGGAGTGGTGCAAGAGCTAGAGAGGGGTCTAAATTTAGACGATCGGGTTCTAAAATACCTGACTGTGAAGATGGGTGAGGACGTTGACCCAGAGGATTTAATAAGTAAGCGGCAGGGAAGGGAAGATACAACGGAGGAGAGCCCTAAGCAATCAACTGAGCAGGAAGAATGACCGCTGATAATAGGGGCAGAAGGGTCTTTGTGAAGCACAAGATCTGTCGATTCTGCGCTGATCCGAGCCTCAGGATCGACTATAAGGAGCCAAATGCGCTCGCAGTTTTTACGAGCGAAAGGGGAAAGATTATACCGAGGAGGATTTCTGGCAACTGCGCCAGACATCAAAGACAGCTGGCTTTAGCCATAAAAAGAGCACGCAATATTGCCCTTTTGCCTTTTACTACAGCAAAGGTAAGGACCAAAGAATATCGAGAATTCTAACAGGTAGTCTTTGAGGTAGACGGGTTTATCTATGGGGGCCTCGGGGAGCTGGTCTGGGTGTGGGTCCTCATTTTGTCTTCTTGTTACTCCGCTGGTTTTGATGCACTTCTCTTTTCCGGGCCGAGCAATAACACACCTTTCCTCTAGTCAAGATTCGGAAACTTAGCCGAGAGGCCATTCCCTGAGCTCAGGGGAGGGAGGAAACTCGAATTCGAGAGGGGACATGAAGGTCATATTGATGCAGGATTTTGAACCCCTTGGTCTTGAGGGAGATATCGTAGATGTAGCTAGGGGGTATGCCAGGAATTATCTCATTCCCAAGGGCGTTGTGATTGAGGCCAATAAGGGTAATTTAAAGGCCCTGGAGGTGACAAGACAGAAGATAATGGCCGAGCGCATGAAAGATAAGGAGGCAGCTGAGACAGCGAGGGAAAAGCTTTCGCAGATAGTAGTAACTGTGAGGCGAAAGGCCGGCGAGGAGGACAGGCTTTTCGGGTCCGTGACCGGCCGAGATATTGCTCAAGAACTTGAGAAAGGGGGGATTGTCGTAGATAGAAGAAAGGTTATTGTCGATGAACCAATCAGGACTCTTGGGGAGTTTGAAGTATCCATTAAACTCCACCCGGAGGTCCAAGCCACCATAAAGGTAGTTGTTGAGAGAGAGGAAGAGAAGGCTTAAAATGGCCCTAATGCCCAAGAAAAAAGAACCTATAACGGATTCAACCTATAAGGTCCCTCCGCACAATCTGGAGGCGGAACAGGCCATATTGGGGGGGATATTGATCAATAATGATGCACTCAACCAGGTTGTGGACATCCTGTCGGGTGAGGACTTTTACAGAGAGGCCCATGCCCACATCTTTGAAGGAATGCTCACCTTATATAACAGGGATGAACCGGTCGATCTCATAACACTTTCTCAGGTATTGAAGGAAAAGAATGCCCTGGAGAAGGTGGGAGGAACAGAATATTTGGCCTCTCTGGCGGAGGGAACGTCAACCTCTGCTGGAATAATGTATCATACTGAAATCGTCAAAGATTTAGCTACAAGGAGAGACTTAATAAAACAGTGTTCCCACATCTCTGAAATCTGTTTCCAGCCCACCAATGACACTGAAGAGATCCTTGATTTAGCCGAGCAATCCATATTTGAGATAGCAGAGAGGGATATCGATCAAAGCTTTTACCCCCTTAATGAGGTTGTCAAGGAGAGCTTCAAGAAAATAGAGAAAACCCCAGGGAGCGCCATCACGGGTATTCCAACTGGATTTACCGATTTTGACAATCTTACCTCCGGCCTTCAGCCCTCTGATCTTATTATCATTGCGGGCAGGCCTAGCATGGGTAAGACGGCATTAGCCTTGAATATTGGGCATAACGCTGCACTTGATGGCGAGCTGGGTGTAGCCATATTCTCCCTTGAGATGTCGAGGCTCCAGCTTGGTATAAGGCTTTTGGGAGCAGATGCCACCATAGATTCATCAAAATTAAGGAGGGGATTTTTACAGGATGATGACTACCTTCGCTTAACGGACTCTGCCAACAGGCTCTCAGAGCTCCCTATATACATTGACGATTCCTCTGGGCTTTCAGCCCTCGAATTGAAGGCCAAGGCCAGGAGGTTGAAAAAGAAATTTGATATATCCCTGCTAGTTATTGATTATCTTCAATTAATGCAGAGCAAGAAGTCGATTGAATCAAGGCAGCTGGAGATTTCTGATATATCGAGGTCTTTGAAGGCACTTGCAAAGGATCTGAATATTCCCGTAGTGGCAGTTTCCCAGCTGAACAGAAGGGTTGAGGACAGGCCCAATAAGAGACCACTATTAGCTGATCTGAGGGAATCAGGTGCCATAGAACAGGATGCAGACCTGATCCTGTTTATCTACAGGGAAGAACTCTATAATCGGACAGAGGAAAACAGGGGAAAGGCGGAACTTATTATTGCCAAACACAGGAACGGTCCAACTGGCAAGATTAATCTGACATTTAGGGAAGAATATACAAGATTCGAAAACTACTATAGGGATGAATTAGTAGAGGGATAATCGACCCCAAAGCATCTCAGATCGCCCATCTTTGAAGACCAGACAGCGCGCCCTTTGGCAGAAATCGCCTCCATTTGTTCCAAACACTAATGCGGGCCGGAGTTCCGGTTCAGGACTAATGTGGAAGCGGTTATATTCTGATACTATGCCATCCGGTTGATCTAATTTTTCTCCCATCTCCAGTGACTATGAGGCTTTGGCAGTGGGAACGCGAGTCTATTAATCTCGTCCCTCGAGCTGGGTCAAGGATAAAGAGTGCGGTCGAAAGGGCATCAGCCTCCATAGCCGTCGGGGCCTGCACAGAGACGCTCGCATTAATGAGGGGTGAGAGTCCGGTCTTGGGGTTAACGATATGGTGAAAGATCTTCTCCTTGTCAAAGAACACCTCGTAGTTGCCAGAGGTGGCAATGGCCCTGTTCGTGATGGCGACCAAGGCGGGATAGTTTTTGCCCTTGAATGGGTCTTCGACGGCTATTCTCCAGGGCCTGTTATTCCCTCTGTCACCTATTGTCCTGATATCGCCCCCGGCGTTTAGAAGGGCATGTCTTATACCTCGCCTCATCAGTTTTTCAACAGCCTTATCCACGATAAAGCCCTTGGCGATGCCATCTGCGGTAATCCCCATGCCATCCCTTTTGAATGCTATGGTGTTTCGGCTAAGGGCGATTAGCGTGGTATCAACGAGCTCCAAGAGTTCGGTAATCTTTTCATCATCTGGCAGGGCCTTGTGTGGCCCCCTAAAGGACTGAACAAATAGGTCAAGGACTGGTTTCACTGTGATTTCAAAAACCCCCCTGCTGATCTGGTGGTAATACATGGATTGTTTGATCACAAAGGAGAGTTCAGGAGGGGCGTCCTTGAGAAGTCCTTCTCGATTGAGCTGAGCAACTGGTGTAGTAGCGTCAAACCTGCTCATCAGTCTGGTCAGTCTTTCTATCTCTTCAAAGGCGATAGCTATGGCTTCATCTGCATGGTCCTTGGAGGCATCAAGAACGGTCAGGGAGACTATTGTCCCCATACCTATCTTGGACCTTGAGACCTTGTAGAGTTCTCTGTCAAACTTTACCGCCTCGGCCAAGGATGCCCCTATAGGGCATGCTGCCAGGCCAAGGCCAATAATACCGGAGACCTTCAGGAACTCCCTCCTGGATTCTCCACGCATATTGTCCCCCAGAAAAGCCTTTCCGTCTATACCACTCGGGTCAGGCAATTACAAGATTTTTTCGGCCGCATTCATTTTTCCACTCCTATGCCTTCTCCACAGTCATTTCACACCGTTGTTTTCCATCCTTAATGGACAGGGTGAACTTTACCCGTTTTCCGTCTACGAGGTGCTTTTCCGATCGTCTTCTGAGCGTACCAAAGTCCGCAGACTCGAGGAAGGACCTCAGAAGCCCTATTCTCTCCTCGAGTTTTCTATTGGCCTTTCTGTTTCTGAGAGATTCGTCTACATTCTTCCAGTATTCCCTTTTAGCTACTGTTTCAATGCAGCGAGATAAGGTTGGAATAAGCTCAATCCGGGCTGTCACCCTGTCATACCCCCTGTTTCATTTATCAAAAAGCCCTCATGGGGGTACGTGAGCCTCCGTGAGGGCTTTATTCAACCGATGCGAATGTCGATTATTTCACCGCATCCTTTAAGGCCTTGCCCGGAACGAACTTGGGGACCCTCTTTGCCTGGATTGTGATCTCCGCACCAGTCTGTGGATGTCTCCCTCTCCTGGCCTTCCTCCCTCCCACCCTGAAGGTTCCGAAGCCAATCAGTGTGACGGTATCCCTCTTTTTCAACGCCTTGGTAATGGTTGAAAAAACACAGTCCACCGCTGCCAGAGCCTGTTTCTTGGTGCTGACGACCTTTGCTACCTCGTTGACTAAATCACCCTTATTCATCTTTCCCTCCTATCTTTGAAAGAGCAAACCCCTTACCTTGCCAACGCTCCCTTTCATTACTAGAACTTTGTGGACATTTCAAGCCAAAAATTGCCAAAAGCACATCCCGGAATCGGCATCTGCGGGCTTTTCTCCCTTTTTTGCGTAGGTACTAGGACGCGAAAGCGGCAATCAGTCGCGCAAGGCGTGCAAACAGCCGTCCTTTCCCTCGTATCAATTCCCTTGACATTGCTATCACGGTCAAATAGTCATGGACCTCTAAGGAAGAAGAATATGGGTATTGAGGTCCTCGAGAATCTAAAAAAGGCCATTGTGGAATACGACGGAGAAGGGGCAGCACACTTTGCAAAAAAGGCAGTCCAGGAACAAATAGACCCCATTGAGGCCCTGGATGTAATGACAGTGGCCATAAGACAGGTGGGTGATGGCTTTGGCAAAGGGGAGCTTTGGCTACCCGAGCTCGTTGGTGCCGCAGCTGCCATGACAGCTGCAGCACCTATAATAGAAGAGGAGATAAAGAGGATTGGTTCCAGGAGGGAGAG
>JABXJZ010000371.1 GCA_013375335.1 Desulfobacterales bacterium | reverse complement strand
TTAAAGAGGTGCAGGAATTCTTTAGCAAGATCTGATCTCCCATCCGCTTTCCTTTATCCATACTGATCAATCCCCCCGCAAAGGCCAGAACGAATCATCCCTAACAGGCGAGACCACTTTCATTGTTCTTCCACCTTAGGTGCAATTATGACCTCAACCCTCCTGTTTTGAGCACGTCCTTCCTTAGTTTCATTGCTGGCAACTGGCTCATAGAAAGACCTACCGACTACCTCAAAGCTCTCAGGATCAAGACCGCTTTCTTCTTGGAGAAAACGGGCAACAGCAGAAGCCCTCGCAGAAGAGAGCTCCCAGTTTGACGGGAACTTCCATAGATATTCTCCCTTGATAGACCTATTGTCAGTATGCCCTACGACCCTGATCTTCATCCCGTGAACATTTTTCAAGCTGTCCCCAACCCTTGTTAGGATACCTCTGCCTTCAGACCTAATCCTTGCGCTGCCAAAATCGAAGAGGATCTTATCAACAAAGGTGATGGAGAGTTTTTCCTCGAACTTCCTTATGGTCATCTCCTTATCTTTGAGCTGCTTTTTGAGCTGAGAGATAAGGGATTCATAGGCGGATTTCAACTCCTCTATCCTGGCCTTAGCCACGGACTCCGCCCCTCGTAATTTATCCCGCAGCGCAGCCACCATGGCATCCTTTGACGAAAGCTCTCTCCTAAGGGACTCCCCGATCCTTTTCTCCTCTTTCGAGCCCTCTTCCAGTTTGCGGACCTTTTCATCTAGCCTGGAAAACGCGTGATCCTTTACCTTAATTTCATCCTCAAGCTGTGAGATACGCAACTTTGCACCTTCAAGCTCCTTGAGGCGTTCAGCACTTTCGCCGATCTGCTCGCTGAGCCGGGCGTTCTCCTCGCGCAATTGGGCAACCGTCTCATCTAACCCGGAAATGGCCTCATCCTTTGCCTCTATTGCATCCTCAAGCTGAGCGATAGGCAACCTTGGATCTTCAAGCTCCTTGAGGCGTTGGGCACTCTCACTGATCTGATCCTTAAGCAGAGAGTTCTCATTTTGTAATTGGGCAACTTTTTCATTGAGGTCCGATAATTTCTCATTGCTGGCTCCGACTGTATCTTTCATATCAAGGTATTTCCCGTAGAATATGAATCCAGAGACGATTGCTGCCACAACAAGGAGTGCCAAAACTACAATGCTGACGTTTTTCATTTTATACCCCCCTTAATACATCATGTTCATATTAGTGGCCTAGCTTTCTCTAAATCCATGCACACACTGATAAAAGCTCGAAATCTTACATGGCCGAGCTTAAGGAGCCCTCGATGTTCCCAGCACCTCTTGGTTCGGCACTAAGGAGTCACTTTTTCAAGGCAATCCTAATACTCCAGTACAAACCGCCATACAAAACAAGACAGCCGAAGACCAACATTATCCACGCACCGATAGACATAATTTCCCTCCATTAAACACTTACATTCTTATCCATCGACTTCCCCCACCTCATAAGCAGAAATGAGACGATGACAACGCCGATAACGATCAGCCAGCCACCACAAAAAGTACCCCACACCGGATACCCTCCGTAGGACTTCTGCAATTCTTGGTAAAAGCTGAATACAAGGCTAACAATTAATATGAAAGGAGTAACAAACTTGATCATAAAATCCCACCACTTTCCTGCCTTTACCTCAGAGGTCTCATTGATCATCTCCCTAAAACGGCTTGCCTTAAATATCCAGCCAATAACGATGACCTCAGCGAGTCCCACGGGCACAAGCCCGTAGTTGTTTATCCAGTGGTCAACGATATCCAGCCAATAGAGGCCACCACCAGTGGAAAACAAAAACCCGACCAAAAATGCCACGAGACAGATGAAGAATGTGGCCCTTCTTCTGGTAATACCCCATCTATCCAGAACTGACCCTAAATTGCACTCAACCAGGGAAAAGAGTGAATCGATACCCAATGAGAGGAGGGTGAGAAAGAAAATGATGCCGAAAATGTTGGCTGCAAAGGGTAGCTTGGATATGGCTACGGGGATCGTACCAAAGGCGAGGCTAGGCCCACCTGCGGCTACCTTTG
>JABXJZ010000370.1 GCA_013375335.1 Desulfobacterales bacterium | reverse complement strand
TCGCTCTCCAGCAGTTCGGAGGGCAGGGCAGCGCAGTTGACCTTTACAAACCGCTTGTCTCGCCTGTTGGAGAGCCGGTGGAGTTCCCTGGCAATGACCTCCTTGCCGACACCAGTCTCCCCACAAATGATCACGCTGAGGCCGGTATTGGCTACAACCTTTACTAGCTCCTTTATATTCTTTATCGGCGGGCTATTCCCGATAAGTTCTCCATCCATTAGAAACCTCCTTACATTTACCCCCTCACAGCTCACATTTTCCATTGCCCAGAGGAAAGCCCTTGTTCCAGGTGAACGAATCCTTGCTGTCTGTAATAATCTCTCAGTTCCGGTAGCAGAACGCTTCCGAGTTTCACCTCAAAATCCTCTTTCCTGAATCCCTTCAATCTCCCTATGACCTTTTCCCTTTGTTTTTCTGAGAGATTCAGGGCTACCCCTTTTCCGACCAGAAATTCCAGGTCGAATGCATCTTGTATTTCTCCCCGGCCTATCAGCGCGAGGACCTTGTTCTCGAGCATCTGTCTCAGAGTGAACCCCCTCACCAGGACCTGAGTAGGAAAATGGGATGAGAAGGCGATCTTTTCCTCACTGCTACCGGGAGGGGCCACCTGCTTATGGATCTCTATTTTCAATTTCGCCATTCCCTTTTTTCTTCGGATTTCTAGCAGAATAGAATGAGAGTTGCTTTGGGCATCAGTGACTTGGTGATCCTGGACAAAGGCATTATAGAGCCGATCATAGAAATGTTCATAATCCTCTTCTCTGAAAAACCAGAAATCCATGTTGCGTGAATACCGGGGGAGTTCGTGACAGAGCCTGAGCATGGTTCCCTCTCCAAAGGCAAGAGAGCTCAGAAAGCGCTTCGATCCGAGCCACTGAAGTATGGCCATCTGCAAGGCTTCATGGTCTATTAATCTTTGCATAGACTCCCTCGAAATATCTTCTCGCTTTCGGAGGATAGAGTGTGGATAAATCAGCAAGTATTTCCTTATCAATCTTCATCAGGTCAAGAGAGGAGCCGCTTAAAGTATAGCGCCCCATGGAAGCAAGGTAAAAGGAATCCAGCACTGCCTTCTCAGGGAGGGCAATGAAAACGCCATCCCTTTTTACAAACTCCCTATAGAGCTCAGGCCTAATTTTACTATAGTAAAATGAAAGGCTCCCGGCCTCGAACCTTCTTGTTCGATTGAGTGAGATCGACTCAAAAAAGCCTCTCCTGGGCTGATTTGTGATACCATAGTAAGAAAGAGCGGTCACCAAAGAGATGTAAGAGGGCACCTGGAGCATGTTGGCAATGCGAAAGAGATCTATCTGGCCCAGGTGGCCAAGTGTCTCAGTCCTGGCGTAAAGTCCCCTTTTTAATCTCACGAGAAGACCTTTCTTCACATAGCGGCTACACAACACAGCCGCTGAGGCAAGCTTAATACCCAGCTGATGGGCCACATCATACTGGGTGAAGAGGGGCTTATCGATCTTTAACATATCTTCATAGGACATGCAGGATATACTCGTTTAACGTTTTTGTTAAACTACTATGCTCGAGCTGCAACGAGTGTGCCATTAATGAAGGGATTCAGCTATCAGGGCTCAAATTTCGAGCTTCCCTCTACCTCCAGTCCTTCGCCTCAAGCGCTGGTGCGCTCATACAGGCCCCTATCTAACCAGCAGAGCCAATGCAAGGAGGTACCCATCGGGCAATGGCCCGGGCTGTAGAATAGGAGGTGGTCCAGAGGGAGCGTAGTTAAATAGGGCAGCATCGATCTCCCAGCAACTGGCGACAAACAACAAACAACGGACAACGAAGATTTAGCAAATTCCTTTCCACATAGTGGCAAAAAATTACCCATCTAGTTGTAATGAGTTACAGGCACCTCTTAAAATCCACACTCGAGCCCTCTTTTTTGTTGTAACGAAGATTTTCTAAGCGATTGATATTTAAAGTCAAATCAAGCTATGAAGTTTTTTCTTCCAATACCTTGGATTTCGCCTATTTCTGGCACAACAGTTGCTGGTGAATTTACTAGGCTCAAAGGGTGTGGCCAGCCCTTGAGCGTGAAGACCAACG
>JABXJZ010000369.1 GCA_013375335.1 Desulfobacterales bacterium | reverse complement strand
CCGATGAGACTCTTTTCCTGGTTGCTCCATACCAGGACAACCCGTATTTTTGTTGTCCGAAAGGCTACCGCCCGGGTCAGCTATACGTTGATGCACTGGAAAAGTGCTTCAAGACGAACCCAAGCGATTGCCAGTTCTGCGACCTGAGAAACTCTTTACTCGTTAATATCAGCTACTTCAAACATACCAGTGCCTTCAGGGACTTCCTCAGCGACCAGCAACTGGGCCAAATCAAGGGAGATTTTCCAAAAATCCGCAACTGTTCCGAGTGCAAACCACGCTACTTTTCCTGGTTGCATAGGAAGATAAGGGAAGACGACAGGCAAGCCCTCTGCCTGGGAGGATACCCAGCACTTCTCAAGACCCCGATAAAACCCCTCGAACTCCTCTTTAGGGAGCCCAGGGAAGCAGACCGTCTGAAGATGGAGACGGGAACCCTCTTCGACTCTTTTCTGACGATCTATCTGGCGGAGAAATTTGGTTCAACAAAATATACGGCAAACGCGGCCATCACCTCGCCCTTTGCATCATTTGAAATGGATTCGGCAGTGCTGATACAGGGAAAATCAGGGACAAACCTGCTGGTAATCGAGACTACGTCTTATTATCATGATCTGAAGACATTAAAGAATAAGCTGCTCAATTACGCTGCCCTAAGCAGGCGGGGATGCGACAAATTCCTCTACATCTACCTGACCATTACACAGTCTCCTAAAGTGTCCATCAGGAAAGAAACAAGGGAGTTACAAGAAACAGACAGGGATTTAGGGGCGCTCTCCTCAATCATGACCGAGAATAACTTCAAGTGTCTCAATTTACCGCCTGGATACAAAGACCTTGACACCAACCTCGCAACCGACTGGTGGGATAAGCAATACTTGAGAAGCTCCTACGACTACATAATAGCGAAACTAGGGGACCTGACGGATCGGTTACGAGTAGAATAAGAAGACTGGTGTGAGGCGCTCGCTTTGCCTATATCTTCAAGAACGTGTAATAAAGGCCCTTGACCACCTCTGCCATGGCCTCGAAATTGAGGGTGTCGATGGTATCTGTCTCCTGGTGGTAGTTGCTGTTTCTGAAGAATGATGTATCTGTTACCATGACGGCCCTGTATCCATGGTGCCAGAAAGAGGAATTGTCTGAGAGGTTAATGCCTCCCAAGTATTGGGGCGCAACCAGGGATCTTGCGTTTATGGCCGAATGTTTCTTGATTCCCCTCTTCAGAAAAGAGACGTATTTTGCTGAGCGAAGATCTCCAGCTACCCCAATGAAGTCAGCTGTGTGGGGATAGAAAAAGCGCATGCCCGGAAGGGGGTATTGTTGAATGGGCTCCTGGCGAAAATATCCGATCATCTCCAGCGAGATCATAACATCCACCGGCACCTTCTGATCTTTCAGGTGTTGGGCATACACCATACTACCCATGTTAGGAGATCCAAAGCACGGAGGCTCTTCATTGACAAAGGCAACGAATACGAGATGCTTTTTGTTCGGGCCCCCGTTGTGTAACCTTGCAAGCTCCAGCATACCAGCCACAGCCGAGGCATTGTCGTCCGCACCTGGTGTCCCGGGCACCGTATCATAGTGGGCGCCAACCACCACTGCGCCGCCATCACTCCCGGTTCTCTCGGCAATCAGATTTGAGACGCTCTTGCCATAGCACGTATAGGTCTGCCGCTGTACCGTATATCCGCTGCTCTGAAGGCTTGATTCAATATAATCTGCGGCCTCGCTCAGGGAGCCTTCCTTCCACAGATGTCGATCACCTATCCTGAGCGAGAGATATTCCACGTGTTTATAGAGGCCTTCTATGACAGCCTGTTTTCTGAAAGCGGGCAAACCACTTAAGGGGTGCGGCGGTTTTGGCTTCACAATGACTTTGCCTCAGGAGCCAATCCCAATGCTCAGACGGCTACCGTCCCATTTTCAGCCTCTCAGGGTTTCGGATGTGCATTAATAGGGATAATGAGCCAGGATTTCAACTACATCAACAATATGAAAATTAGGATGACAGATCGATCTACACGGCATAACCTTTACTGGCTTATGCTGTATGGCCGGCA
>JABXJZ010000368.1 GCA_013375335.1 Desulfobacterales bacterium | reverse complement strand
GTATCCAAATGCTTGCTCATAGTCCTCGTCAAAGAGGTTTTCGATGCGGCCGAAGACCTCCAGATCTCTGTGGACCTTGAAGGATCCGCGGAGATTGACGACCGCGTAATCGTCCAAACTCACACGGCGCGCCGGAAATGCCGAGAAATCCATATCGTCCCTTTCGCCGACATAAGGAATATCCAGGTTAGCAGTTCCCCTTCCATCCAAAAACCTGTAACACACGTTGAGGCCTACCTTGTTCAAGGGCCTCCGGATCAGGCGCTCTCCCTGATCATCCTCGGTCTCCGTATAGGTATAGCTGAGCTGTGTGGAAAGACCTTTTACCGGGA
Source organism: Desulfobacterales bacterium (assembly GCA_013375335.1). Classification (GTDB taxonomy): domain Bacteria; phylum Desulfobacterota; class DSM-4660; order Desulfatiglandales; family B25-G16; genus JABXJZ01. The sequence goes on along the minus strand of JABXJZ010000368.1, from coordinate 1,748 downwards.
TGGCCTCGATGAAGGCCTCGACACCTCTGGTCTCAGCCTCCTCTATGTTCACGTAGCCAAGACCATAGACGTAATTGATGAGGTCATCGAAGTCGTTACCAAAATAGGTCACCCCCACGGTTAAGCGGTCATCAAGCAAGGATTGCTCCACCCCTGCATCCCATCCCTTGCTCTTTTCCGGATCGAGAGCCGGGTTTCCCACCGGCATACCCCAGAAGGGAGGAGCGTTCAGCTCATACAGGCTCGGGGCGCGAAAGCCAGTGCCAAAGGACCCCTTGACCTTGGTGCCGGTCTTATCTGTCACAAACGCCTGGGTCACCCTGAAGGTGACATGGCTCCCGAACTCCTTGTGCCTATCCCAGCGAGCTCCTGCGGTAGTAAAGGAAGCGTCGGATAGTCTTATCTGATCCTGGGCGAAGAGGCTATGAGTATAGGCGGACTCGTCCATACGGCTCACAGGGGTTTCGCTCTGCATCCCCTCTTTTTCGTATTCAATGCCAGCTGTCAGGGTGTTGGCCTCTTTGATGTAGAGGTTATGCTGCCAGGAGATCTCATGTTTCTCTCCTTCGTAGCTGCTATCCCCCCATGGGTCGTTGATGTATTCCCCGCGGTGGTCTACAAAGCCATACGCAAAGATCTGCTCCCAGATACCATCGAAGGCCACGGCATTGATATAGGGCCGACCGAATACCTCTCGGCGATTTAGATGGTAGTCCTCCACGTCCCGATAAGGCCCACCTCCCATATCTAGATCGGTCCGTCCTTTCTGAAACCGGAAGCTCACCCCCATGTCAATCCAATCACTGGGAGTAACCCCTGCTCGGGTGCACACGGTGGTGTTCTCCCAGCTGTCGTCTTCCACGTTTCCGGGAAGATCCTCGTCTGCCGCGGAGAATCCATCGGTGCGCGTATGGGAGTAGGCGAGGGAGAAGTCCGCCTTTTCACTCGCAAACCCCGTGCCGGCCAGCCCTCGCCAAGTAGAGTAAGAGCCAGCCTCTGCCCCCATGTAGAGGTATGGTCTCTTCTCCCCTCTTTTGGTTATAATGTTGATCACCCCTCCCATGGCATCGGCACCGTAGAGCACGCTCTGTGGGCCTCTGACGATCTCTACCCGTTCGATGTTGTCCACGGTGAGATTGGCGAAGTTGAACTGACGCTGCGGAAGGCTTGGGTCGCCCACTCCCATCCCGTCGATAAGCACGAGGGTGTGATATGAGTTGGCACCTCTTAAGAATACAGAGGTCTCAGCCCCAGGTCCACCAGTAGAGACCACATCCAAGCCCAGGCTCCCCTTGAGAACCTCTTTTACCGTGGAATACCCTTTGGCCTCTATCTCCTCCTCTGTTATTACCGTCACAGAACTTCCGACTTCCTTTTCCAAAATCGGGACCCTGGTGGCCGTGACTACTACCTCTTTTAGTTCTGCCACCTCCTCTTCTATTTTCTCCTGGGCCATGGTTTGAAAGGGAGAGAAAACTATAACAAGCACACTGTAAATCACTATCCAGGTTTTCATAGCTCACCTAGCCCTTTTGAATGGCTGCGGGTGGATTATTTCAGCTAGTTCTTCCAGCCCCTCGATTATCCTGGGGGATGGTCGGTCCACGAGCTCGGAATCGATGACGAAGACCTTGCCGTTCTTGACAGCCGGGATGCTGTCCCATCGAGCCCACGTCCTTACCAATCCCTTGCAGTCTTTCTTGAAGTCCATTGATGTTATGATGATGATATCAGGCTGCTTTATCAGC
>JABXJZ010000076.1 GCA_013375335.1 Desulfobacterales bacterium | reverse complement strand
GGCACATAGCCATCGCCACAAATAATATAGACAGGGCAGTTGCATACCTCAAGAGAAGCGGGGTTCCGATTGTCCCCGAAACCGCAAAGCAGAAGGCCGGGAAGTTGCAGTCGGTTTATGTTGAGAAACAGGTGTCGGGGTTTGCCATTCACCTCTTGCAGAAGTGAATTCGACATAAAGGAGTAGGAGATGCAGAGATATATCACGTTTGGTGAGATCATGTTGCGGCTCAAGGCCCCAGGCGCAGAAAGACTTCTCCAGAGCCCTCTTCTCGAGGCCACCTTTGGAGGGGGTGAGGCAAACGTAGCGGTGGGGCTTGCCGGGTTCGGGCTTGATGTTGCATACGTGTCAGTTATCCCGGACAACGCAGTTGGTGTCGCCTGCATTGCGGAACTCAGAAAGCAAGGGATCGATACCTCGCTCATTGTAAGAAAGGGGGAAAGGCTGGGGATCTACTTCCTTGAACCAGGAGCTAACCAGAGACCTTCCAAGGTTATCTACGACAGATCCCACTCCGCCATTGCCGACGCATCTCCCGGAGATATAGAGTGGGATAAGGTTTTTAAGGATGCAACATGGTTTCATATCACTGGAATTACCCCTGCTATCTCGCTCTCAGCATCCGAGCTTTCCCTCCAGGCAGTGAAGAAGGCGAAGGAGAAAGGGGTAACGGTCTCATGTGATCTCAATTTCCGTAAGAAGCTCTGGAACTACGGAAAAGCAGCACCCGAGGTCATGCGAGAGCTCGTGAAATATGTGGATATTGCAATGGGGAACGAGGAGGACTGCCAGAAATCCCTGGGCATAGCCGTGGATGTTGACGTGGAATCCGGAAAGCTCGAGGCAGACAAATACGGGGTGCTTACCGGAAAAGTGCTCGAAATGTTTCCGAACCTGGGGAAGGTAGCCATTACCCTGCGGGAGAGCTATTCAGCAGACCACAATGGCTGGTCAGCGGTCCTGAACAATCGCAGTGAATTTCTGGTCTCCAGGAAGTACGATATTCGAGATATTGTCGACAGGGTTGGAACAGGGGATAGCTTTGCAGCCGGCCTCATTTACGGCATCGGCAATCTCGGAAGTGACCAGTCGGCCTTGGAGTTTGCGGTCGCGGCTTCCTGTCTGATGCACTCTATCCCTGGGGATCTTCCCCTTATCTCCGTAAAAGAGGTAGAAAGCCTCGCCGGAGGTGAGGTCTCGGGAAGAGTTCAAAGATAGCACAGATCCACGCACAGGCTCCTAGAGAATTCCACACGCAGAGGGCCCATTTCGCCGCTTCGATGCTCATTATATGTCCAGCATGCTTCAAAGCCTCCGCTTATATGTCCGCTTGTCCTTGGGGGACCGCTGAGGCTGATGTACAATAATATCGAACAGGGTGGTCTAGGAAAAGGAGGTAATCACGATGTCCGAGAACAGAGCTAAGAAGATGCTAACCAGGCGGAGTTTTATTACCCGTGCAGCTGCTGGGGTTGCCGGGGCCAGTACCGCAGCCTTTATGAGGCTCAGCACGAGAGAGGCAAAGGCATCAGGCCCTCCTGGGAAATGGGACAGGGAGGCAGATGTAATCGTGGTGGGATCCGGTCCTACCGGACTTCCCGCAGCTGTGGCAGCAGCAGAAAACGGGGCTCGCGTGCTCCTGCTGGAGCAAAATAGTGAAGTTGGTGGAAACGGGGTTATTAACGGCGGCATATTATCAATCGGCGGCGGCACCAGGCTCCAGAAGCTCCAGGGCATAGAGGACTCAGCGGACCTCATGTTCAAGGACAGTTCAGATTACAGGATCCGTGAAAACAGGAGGAATGACCCAAGACTGCTTCGCGCCTTCTGTGACTACAACCTCAGTACGTTTAACTGGTTGGAAGGCCACGGCGTGCGATTTCAGGACAACCTCTTCGTATTTCCCGGGATCACGGGAACTTCACGGTATCACCTCATCTCATGGGACAAGGAGGGCCCCGGCTGGCTCTACGAATACGGCCCATCCCCCTCCTCTGGTGCGGGATTGATACTGCCCCTGGAAGCCGCGGCAAGAAAGAAGGGGGTGAAGATCCTCTTGAACCATAGGATGACAAAGCTTATCAGGGAAGGTTGCATGGCCGGGAGGGTCTTAGGAGTGGAAGTGGAGGTAGGCGGGAAGGAGCTGTATTGTAAAGCGAGAAAAGGCGTAATTCTCGGCACTGGGTCTTGGAAGGGGAACAAATGGCTGCGCACCCTGTTCGATCCCAGACTGACGGAGGATCTGGTCGCCAGCGGCGAACCATTTGTCACCGCTGACGGAAGCGGGATTCTAGCGGGCCTGGAGGTAGGCGCGGCCCTGGTGAGCGACAGGGCCATAGACTGGCACCTCTTTCATCGAATGTTCGGAACCAGGTATTACAGGTTTCCGACCGGTTCACCCCTCGGGGCACCAGGCCTAGGCCGCACCGGCCAGCTATCACTGAAGGAAGTGGCAGATCTCATTATCGTCAACAGGTCTGGACGCAGGTACGTCAATGAGGCCCTTCCGGAGAAACCGGCTTCATTCTATGATGCTAGTCTCGCACAGGAGGACCACGTCCTGTGGGCCGTCTTTGATGAGGCCGCAGTCAACAGGCATGGATGGAATCCCAGGCCGCCGGTGGTTGAGCGCGATCTTGCCTTTAGTGCTCCGACCATAGGGGGCCTTGCTAAATTGATAGGCGTGCCCGGGGATAGCCTGAGTGAGACAGTTCGCAGGTACAACACATTTGTCGGGAGAGGTGAGGACCCTGACTTCGGTAAACCGAAACGGTACGTCAGACATAGGATAGAGACCCCACCATTCTATGCTGTATGGATGAGCATCCAGGTCCATGACACCACCGGGGGCCTTGCTACCAACCCCAAATCGCAGGTCTTGGATATCTACGGGAATGCCATCTCTGGTCTGTACGCAGCGGGGGAGGCTGCAGGCGGTCTCGATAAGATCGGCATGGCACGAGGCATTGTGCTGGGTCGCATTGCTGGCGAAAACGCTGCCCAGTAGCCTGTTTCAACCAGCGTCCTGTTGCACCCTCAATGATCTGTACAGGTGCTTATATTTCCTGGGGAAATAGATATCCAATATGCCTGCCCCTTTTGGTATGTTCAACTGGATCCTCAGCTCCCCAGTCGAGTGCGGATATCGTACGGGTAAACTGGGGGCCGAGGCGAAGCCATCATACCTCGGTCTTTCCTTTGACCCCGTGCCCTAAGCACGAGAAACAGGGCAAGACATGACGATGCGATAAAGCACAATCCCATGGCGTAAAAGACTGATGCAAGCCCGAAGTGATCGGCCAGATAACCGGAAATCGCCGCGGCAGTGGAGCCCACGCCGAATGTAAGGAAGAAATGTATCCCGTAACCAAGGCCGTGTCGATGTCTAGGGAGGTACCTGGAAAGGAGATAGTTCTGAACGGGCTGAGTTGAGAAGTAGAAGAAGGCGTAAACAATAGCTGCAACCACCAAGAGGATATTGGAGCCTCGGGCCATCAAGAAAACGAAGATGGTCCCGATCACCGTGGCTCCCAAATAAATTCGCTCGGGTACATAGCGGTCTACCAAACGCCCGGCAAGATACTGGCCAACGGCTCCTGATAGAAGAGCGAGGGTGGCGATCGTCCCGCCAAGGGTGACTGTATCGATCTTAAGGAAACTCAAATGCACATTCTGTCCCATGTAGGCTGGGAGGAAGGTCATTATGCCCCTGTAGGTCAATCCGAGGGCAGTCGCCGATAAGAAAAAGACCACCAGATTAAGATAGGATACCCTACGTGAATCGACCTCTGGTTCCGTGGCCGATTTGACGCTCTGAGCCTGCGCTGATCGCCTCGGTACAGAGAGGGAGTAAAGACCCACTCCCACACCCCAAAGGCCGAATAGAATGTGCGGTGCCTTCCACCCCATGGCTGATCCTATCCAGGCGGAAAGCACAGGGATGACAGCGACCCCAAGGCTCCCTGCAATTCCGTGAATTCCGAAGGCCTTTCCCTTCTCCGTTATGGCATGGGAGATCAGGGTATTGGATGCCGGGTGATAGGTACTGCAAAACAGGCCGATAAGCCCCATGAGTACCCCGTAGGTCGGAAGAGACCCGACTGGCCACATACAGACAGACAGAACACCCGAACCGAAGAGATAGATGCTCACAAGGCGAAGCGGACCCACCCTATCCGAAAGAAATCCAGCGGGAAGCGCCCCCAACCCAAAGGCATAGGAGAAGATTGTCACCACTATCCCCAGATGAAGGTAGTCAGTGCCGAACTCGCCGATGAGGAGGGGGATCAGAGGAGGGAGCACGCCCTCGTATAGATGAACCAGGCCATGGGATGAGATAGTGAGTCCCATTATCTTTTTCTCTTCACGACTCACATGACCTCCTGCGGGGACATCCTTTAACTAGTTTAATCTGTTGGGCGGGGAATATAGGACTGACGTATCCCAGTGTCAAAGGAAAAAAACGCAACCATATGGACTTACGCCATGCTTCTCACTCTCGCTTTTCGTAAACCCCTATTTCGAACCTCAACCATGCTCCATAGCGCCCCTGGGTCAAGCCTCCATGATCTTACCCCCTGCCGGGAGGTCGCTTTCCGTATACCCGAAGTCCGTCAGCATTCGAAGCGTTGCCGGCATATAGGGATGCCATCCCATCATTTCACCGCGGAATTTCGTGGCTACCTGATAGTCAACCATGGGGGCCATCACACCCATGGCGAGGAAGTTTGGCTGATGGCTCGGATTGCCCCCAGGCCCACCCTTGCTTGCCCAGAGCGCATCTATAACACAGACCTGCTGGCGCGGGTACAGAACCTTGCCTGTTCTCTCGTCCATGGGACCCAGGATTTCCGGTGTCTGGTTTATCGCTATGAGATAATTCAGACTCCCAGGCTCATGCCCTGGCCTGGGAGAGAAGGTGCCAAAATGATTTTTCATGGCCATCGTGAATCCGCCGAACCTTTTGCTGTGTTCCTTGCATACAGCTACGTTTATGAGAATGTCCACCGAACCATCCACTAACTGCTTGAGGCATTCGGATTTGCCCCCGGTATTCCTCCAAGGCCCCGGCACAGCTGTCAAAGCCCTGCTTCCTCCCCATGTGCCTGCAATGTGACATCCCTCAGGGAGACCGGCAAACGGCGTCTGCCTTTCCATGTTGGAGCCATGGCGGGCGTCATAGATGTGGATGTTAAATGGTTTTATCCCCAGTGTATCAGTTAGCGTGTGAACGATCTTGGCCATAACCGCGCTTCGTGTGTGCTGTTGGCCGATATTGTTGGTCTTTACCGCCACCACCGTATCTGCCCATGCTTTGCGGGGAGGCCTAATGAAGATCGTCCGCCACGCCTCGCTGGGATTGCGCGTTTCGGCAAGCCGACATGCCAGCTTGTCCATATTCTCCCAGACCCTTTCGGTGACAACAAGCTCATTCTGGCGCGGCCATGAAGAGCGCGCTTGAACGGCCTTCGTCATGGTGATATCGGTAATACCGACCACCCGAAGATTATCCACATGGGGATGAACGACCGTTTTCTGGGCCCAGGCCGCCCTGCCCTTGCGTAGAAGCAGTGTTGGGAATGCCGCCATGGCAGTGCCCATAATCGTAGCCTTCTTCACAAAGGCTCTCCTTGAGATCTTGGCCATCTCAAATCCTCTTCTTACACCCGCATCACCTCATGGCGAGATAGACCGCCTCCTTTATCGTAGTCAATGCACCAAGGCTTGCTTATTACTCGTCTTCCCTTCATAATAACCATATGCAACACAACTTCAAATGGAAAAAGAACAGATACGAAGGACAATTTGGGATTTGATGGAGGAAAGGGGGATTGCCAGGTTCCCAAGGCCGGTACAAGGGAGAATCCCCAATTTTGAGGGAGCTGCCCAAGCTGCCGAAAGGCTTGGAGAGCTTCCAGCATGGAAAAAGGCTAGGGTAGTAAAGGCGAACCCGGACTCGCCCCAAAGACCGGCGAGAAGGCTTGCCCTTGCACAGGGAAAACTTGTGTACATGGCAGTCCCAAGGCTCAGGGAAGAGAGGTGCTTTTTGGAACTCAACCCCAAGAGGTTGAAAGGGATGGAAGACCAGGCATCGTCAATCAAAGGGGCATTCCGATACGGAAGGTTGGTTGCACTAGAGGAGATGGAGAAGGTCGACCTCATAGTTGCCGGATCTGTAGGTGTCAATCGGGAAGGGGCACGGGTCGGAAAGGCCGGAGGGTATTCCGACCTGGAGTATGCCATCGCGAGGGAATTCGGGATTGTGGATGAAGGCACGACGACCCTGACCACCGTTCACCCCGTCCAGGTAGTCCCCTATCAAATAGAAATGCTGAGACACGACTTTCCGCTCGACTACATCATTACCCCGGAGGGGATAACCGAAACAAGGCACCGCTATCCGAAGCCACGAGGGATCTACTGGGATGAGCTTGGCGAAGAAAAAATCCAGGCAATACCCTTTCTCATGAAACTGAAGGAACAAAAGGGGATGTAAGCTGCAAATGCGCTGCCCAGGCTTTTCCCTTGACACTGCGTACCCTCATTTTGACCGGGCCTGCCACCCCGCGAAAGGTAGCAGCGAGAAGATGTCTGAAGATCTCCGATCCTCAGCAGAGGATATGATGTCTTGAGAAGGTGCTAGGCGAGACCCAGTAGCAGGCTCCAACTATTGGAATCTCGGCTGCCTCCCGTCATTACCCGTACCA
>JABXJZ010000367.1 GCA_013375335.1 Desulfobacterales bacterium | reverse complement strand
ACATTGGTTCTGAAGCAACTTATTCAAATGTTGAGGCCTGATCCCTGTTCTTCAAAACGGGACAAGAAAATCATTTGGTCGCGGTAGGAATGCCGGTTACCCGGCACCCCCCGCACAGATCCCAGCATGCGCTGCTAACGCACTGGGCTCCTGCCTCGGGTAATGACGCACAAACGCCTCGATGGGTAAGGATGTAGAATCCGGGGACTCGGTAGCCAGCGCATGGCTAGCCTGAACATGCGCCTCCAGGTGAGCCGATGCCTCTGGCTCCGCCTGCGTAACGTCCGACACCACAATCGAATGATCTTCTGCCTGAAGGCATCTAACATCGGACCGTTGTAAGGCACGCCGTAATACCTGTAGTGCCCTATCAACACCGATCGCAGCCAGGCCCCAAGCCTTGCAATAGGCCAATGCATGCGTTTTCGCAGGGTCTGCTTGATCTCCCGCAACTTCCCCCTCAACCTGCTGGCCATCGTTTTGCGGCGAACCGTAAATTTCCCCTCCCTCGTTGCACCACATATGTGTGTGAAGCCGAGAAAGTTGAACGTAGCAGGCTTTCCCTCACCACGTCTCCGTCGTCGCTCGGCCGCAAAACGTCCAAACTCGATGAGCCGGGTCTTCTCCAGGTGCAGCTCCAGGTTGAACTTGAGCAGGCGCTCCCGCAACTGCTCAACAAACCGCTCGGCCTCTCTCCGGTATTGGAAGCCCAAAATGAAGTCATCACAATACCGCACAATGATCACATCGCCCCGAGCATACCGCCTCCTCCACCAGTCAACCCAGAGGTCCAAAACATAGTGGAGATAGATATTTGCCAGCAAAGGGCTGATGCTCCCACCTTGCGGCGTCCCTTCCTCCACTCGGTGCCACTCATCATCTTCCAGCACACCGGCATTCAGCCACTTCCTGATATGGCGCACCACACGCCTGTCCCCGATCCGGTGCTCGACAAACCTCACCAGCCACCCGTGGTCGATCGCGTCGAAGAAACCCCGGATGTCTGCATCAAGCACCCAATTGACCTTCTTCCACTCAATCGCCCCCACCAGCGCATCCAACGCATGGTGTGGGCTGCGCCCCGGCCGAAATCCATAGGAAAATCCCTTGAAATCCACCTCGTAGATGGCATTGAGCACCTCAACCACTGATCGCTGGACAATCTTGTCCTCCAGCACCGGTACTCCAATCGGGCGCTCTCGGCCACCTGACTTCGGGATGTATACCCTCCTGACCGGCTTCGCACGATACCCACCCCACTTCAGCCGCTCTGAGAGGTCCCTGAGGTTGGCCTCCAGATTCTCCCCATACGCCTCCCACGTCCTTCCGTCCACTCCGGAGGCTGATTTACGATTAAGCTTGAAGTACGCCACCCGAAGCTGCTCGACATCATAGACATGGTGCCACAGGGCGATCAACCTTACACCCTTATCCCTCCGCGCCGCCTGTCGTACCCGGCCGAGCGCATGTTGCAGGACTACCCGGTTCTGTGCCCGGACCCTGTTTTGCTCAACCGAATTCCCCTCGACCAACCCCCTTCTCTCCACCCCCTCCGCAGGTCGCAGCGCACCACAACCTTTGTTCGAAGGCTTCCCAGATACTACGGGGCTGTCCGACTCCCTGCGCCCGTTCATCACGGCCGTACCCCCCTTTGGGTTCACCGTGCGGACCTTGCCGCAATCTTCCAAGGCCAAACGCAGGGGCTCCCGATTCCCGCGCAGAGCCTTTCCGTGCATGCCTGGAGACTCCGACCCCGCCGGGTCCGCATACCCCTCGCCATATCGGTGTATGCAGTGTTGCCTTCCGCGTAAAGGAAGCGCGTCGGCACCCGAGATGTGTCCCTTAATTTCGGGGCTCAATACCCAGCCTGCACTTTCCCCTGTCAACGCTTCACTGGCGCCGTTACCGACGTCAGCGCATGACTCAGAGCCGTTGTGGTTGGCTAGACCTTCAACGTGGGACTCTTTCATTCCCTCCTCTCTGCCGGTTTTCATCGGCGCTTTCTCCAATGTCATGGGCTCGCCCCTATTCCTTTTTCTTGCCAGATCTATTCGCTGACCTTGACCGCTGTGCCGTAAGCT
>JABXJZ010000366.1 GCA_013375335.1 Desulfobacterales bacterium | reverse complement strand
TCGATGGGTACCCCACCTCTCCAGCAATTTACGCTCAAGGACAACGGTTTTCTCCAAAGATTAAGGAAACTCCAGTACCTCCCCTATTGCCAATTAGTTTCCACCTCCTTTCTTGTGATAGCCTTTCACAAAAATGGACACATCCACTGGCCTTGCATGTGCAAAAGCCATTCGTTCAAGGGGTTAATGCCCAAGCCAATCCTTTTACAATCACTCACGTCAGCGTGTTGTGAATTCTCTAACTGGCTATATAGATAGGCTAAATCGATAAGATACTTTTTGTTAAGAAGTTCCTCCCAAATCTCTAATATTGTGAACGGCTATTCTTGTGAAGCTGGTTTGCATCCCCGGAATCACATACTTGAGTGATGATCATGGAGAAGTCACTAACATCCAAGTGAACGTACCAGGGGTATGGTTAGGGCTCAGGATCGCCAAAGTTGTCAGATAAAAAGAAGCTCTCCCACAAGAGCAGACCGTTATAGAAGGATGTTCTGATTCATCAGCATCCTTAATGCGCCTGATCAGGTATATGAGTTTCAAAGTAACATATTTGCAGGCCTAACAGCCCGACTTTGACCGAGATAGCCAGCGCCAGATATTTTGATTTTTTGCTCGTTTAATATGCTGAAGTTGCAACCCTTAACGGAAGGTTATTTTGTTCTGGAACATTGTTATAACTTTTGATAAATGATCTGAATTTTGCTGTTTGTCAACAAAAAATGCATTTTGCCAAAAATTTTCGACCTGCCGTGCACAGCTCAGCGATTTACGTAAAGATTTTCGGGGGATGTCTTGGAAAGGCCATTCGGTTCAGCGCCCACCTGTTCTGTTTAGAGGGCAAACCGAGGAGATCGTTGATTCAAGCTCCAAACCGAAGAAGCGGCTCAAGCGAGTAGAGCAGGATGAGTGGCACGTACTGATCAAAGACCATCACGATGGATACATCTCTTGGGACAGGTTTGAGACGAACCAGAACTGCATCCCTTCCAATCGGCGTAGCACAGTAAGTCCTGGTACTCCTCGAAAAGGAGGCAGTCTGCTCCAAGGCCTGGTCGTGTGTGGGCGGTGTGGAAGACGCATGAGCATAGCCTATGGAAAGAACTCCCGCTATCGGTGTGCTAAGGCAGGGGTACAAACCGGCGCATCTGTCTGTCAGGGGTTCGGGGCGCAGCGGCTGGAGCAGACGGTTGAGAAAATATTCCTGGAATCTCTCTCCCCATTGGGTATGGAGGCGATGATCGAGGCGGCAAAGTTATATGCGGAGGAGGTGAATGCGCAACGGAGGCAATGGGATCACAGCGTGGAGCGAGCGCGATATGATGAAGTATCTACTTCCCACTTGACAGAAAATCCTTCTTTTGACACAGTTTGGGGGAATCCAGATTCTTATTTATTGACAAGGGAGTAACGAAGTGGCGGTGAATGTAACCATGCCCAAATGGGGCCTGACGATGAAAGAGGGTAAAATCACCAAGTGGCATAAGTCAGAACGCGATACCATCCAGAAGGGAGAGCCTTTTTTTGAAGTGGAGACCGAAAAGATAACCAATGTCGTGGAGGCGGGGGCCAGTGGCATTGTGTTTCAAATCGTGATTTCAGCTGGAACAACGGTTCCCGTGGGAACCATTGTGGCAGTTATCGCCGAGCCCGGGGAACAACCGGAACGTATCGAGGGAATCCAGGCGGGTGAAGTAATAGAGGAAGCAGCACCTGCCCCAGGGAGCCCGGTGCCAACTCCGGCTGAAAAGCCACCCGAAAAGAAATTTGTGCCGGCCACACCGGCGGCCCGCCGTTTGGCCAAGGAACTGGGTGTTGACCTGGCTTTAGTGGAGGGCACCGGACCCAAAGGAAGGATTACCGAAGCCAATGTCAAGCGCTTTCATGAAGAGGGGCCGCCTGCACCAAAGGTAACTCCCCTGGCTTCAGAAATGATCCGGCAGGCGGGCTTGGATATCACTGCCATTGAATGGACCGGGGAGGGCGGAAAGATCACTAAGGAGGATGTTCAGCGGGTTCTGGATTTGAAAAAACGTGAAGAGGTCACCCTGCCTGTCAGATCGATTGCTTTTACCGGTATGCGTAGATCGATT
>JABXJZ010000075.1 GCA_013375335.1 Desulfobacterales bacterium | reverse complement strand
ATGTCTAAAACAGAAGTCTATCCCGGATAAATGAGTTTGGAGCTATTTTAACAAAGCGTGACACTGAGATAAGATCAGACTGATTAGCATCGGCATTGCCCTATCACCGCCATCCCTGGCGCAAGAGCCGGAGGTGCGTGTAAGGCCTTGAAGGTCCTCACCATTTTGAAACGTTTCGGCGAGCTCACGTCGAGCCGCCCACTGCTCTAAGCGATGAGAGGGCATAGCAAAAAAAGACATCTCCATGCTCAGCGTAAAGTTTCTTTCATGAATAACTCACAACTCCTCTCCCGGTTGAATCCTTAGGCCACAAAGTACATTGAACCCGGCCTGCGGCCCGTAGGAAATGCCTCCAGCTCTTCAGCAAATGAGATGACAGCCAATGGGAATCATAAGCAGTAGAGGGAAGGCGGGAGAGGCCTTAGATTTGTTCTTTAAAGACTCTTTGACAAAAGGATCGGAAAGGATTAAATAAGAGATTCTGGATCTGGGCCGCAGGTTCAACTTCTACGCGGCCGACTGCCACATAAACCGTGGGACCCTCTCTGAAGGACCTCAAGTTACAGGGAGAATGAAGTCAGCTAGACAACATATTTCGATAAGCCCGGCTCCTTGCTGTGATATGAGACTCCAGAGGAGTTGATCGTGGACAGACCGTCTGTATCGAATTCGGGCGTAGTTCCGGCAGCCTCGGCGGGCTTAAGAGGCAACCGGGTGAGGGAACGGGAACTGATCGGTCTCTTTGTGATCGCTGCAGGGTTCCTGGGGATTACCCCAGTGCTCTCAACCAACAGAGTCACCGACTTCATGATCTTCTGCATCTTCGCCATGTCTTTTGACCTGATCTACGGGTATATGGGCCGGCTTTCTTTCGGCCATCTGCTCTTTTTGGGGACAGGCGCCTACTGTTCCGGGCTTTTTCTCAAATACGTGAATAAGAATCCCATTCTGGCCATTCTCGTGGGGATCATCGTTGCGGGCTTACTGGGGATGCTCATCGGCCTCATCATTGTTCGGACAACTGGCGCCTGTTTTGCCTTAATCAACTTGGCCTTCAACCAGATCGGGTTTTTTCTCGTTCTATCGCCCCTCAGGACGATCACAAATGGAGAGGATGGGTTCGGAATCCACGCATCGCCGTTTGGTTTTCTGAATTTCAGCAGCCGGACGACGATGTACTGGTTTGTCCTCATCTGTTTGGTGTTGGTTTTTTACCTCCTGAAACGGGTCACCTCGTCACCCTACGGGATCCTGATTCGATCGATCAAAGAGGATGAAACGAGGGTCAAGTTTCTCGGATACAACACCTTTCTCTATAAGTGGGTGACCTTTGTCCTGGCAGGATCCGTGGCTGGGCTGGCTGGGACGCTGACCGCACTGAATTACAACTATGTCAATCCCAATGTCATGGACGTGCACAGTAACGTAGGCGTTGTATTCGCCTGCTTGATCGGAGGGGCCGGGAGTCTCTACGGGGCGATTGTGGGCGGTGTGAGTTACATGGTTATCAGTAATTATCTGCCCATCTATATTCGCAGATGGGAGATGTTCCTGGGGTTTGCGCTGCTGATGATCATTTTCAGGTTTCAGAAGGGTATCTGGGGATATCTTCAGAGCGTTTGGGAATATGCAAAAGAAAGAAGGCGGTTGGGGGCCCATAGCGGTGGAGGCCGTTAAGAGATGATTCATACTATCGTTTACGGGTTTACGATCGGGGCAATACTCTACTTTATTGCCATCGGCCTTTCAGTCACCTTCGGAATGATGAGGGTCATCAATTTTGCGCATACCCTGACCTACACTCTTGGTGTCTATATGCTCATCAGTCTTGCCGCTCTGTTCAAGGGATATTTTGTCATCGCCGCAATGATTGCCGTCATCGTAGTCATTCCAATAAGCTATCTGATTGAGCGATACATCATCCGCAGGCTTTACGGGGAATCTCTCGACCATACCTTCATTGCTACCTTTGCCGTAGCCCTGATTGGCGTGGATACGATCAAGTGGATATGGGGGGTCAGTCCCTATCCCTTGAGTGATCCGATCGGCAAATATCTGATGTTTTGGGGTTTGACACTTCCTATCTACCGGATCGTCATCTTTATGATTGCCATCCTTCTCTTTATTGGGTTGGAATTCTTTTTTAGGAAGACCATTGTGGGTAAGATCGTGGTGGCAGCCCTGGAGGACAAGGATGGGGTCGGATGCCTAGGGATTGATGTTGATAAGTACTTTTCTATCGTTTTTATGATGGGAAGCGCCTTGGCTGCCCTGGGAGGGGTTCTCTACGCTCCGATCAGCTCAGTCCATCCCTATATGGGGCTCTCGATCCTCTTGTTGTGCTTCGCCGTGGTCATCGTGGGAGGGATGGGAAACCTAAGAGGGACCTTCGTATCCGCCGTGACCCTAGGGATGGTCATGGCGGTTACGGCAAGGTACTGGTCGCAGGGTGCCGAAACAATGGTGTTTATTGTGATGGCAATTGTTCTGATCTTCAGGCCCATTGACATATAGGGTGTGGTAGTGTCTTTATACATTGCCGGGTTTTCCCTTTCTATAACCTTCTGTGGGCTTTGCCTTGGGGGGTGAAGTCGACCAGGGTGGAAAGGAGGTGCAAGGAATACGAGCGGGTGAGTGTTTATTGTCGGAAAGAGCTGCATAACTTTTCCGGGATTTTTTCTTAACCTTTAGATTAGAAAGGAGGAGAGGTGATGAGAAGATGGTTTAAGGTTTTTGGTTTATTGGGCCTTATCTTCAGTCTGGTTTTCGTTTTTTCAACCAGTTCTCCTGTGGCTGCAGCTGACACGGTCAAGATTGGAATTATCTATGCCCTGACTGGCAAAGGCTCGGCGGTGGGCACCAAACAGATGGATTCGGCCAAGCAGGCTGTCAACGAAATCAACGCGAGGGGTGGCGTCAAGATTGGTGACAGAAGGCTCAAGATTGAGGCCGTCTATCAAGATACCGAGACCAAGCCAGATGCGGCTGTTCGGAAAATGAAGTCCATGATCAAGGACAAGAAAATCAGTGCTCTGATTGGAGGGACCTTTGCCCATGTATCGATGGCCATGAACGCCCAGAACCGGAGGACCCCGATTCTCTTTGTTGCCACGAACTGCACGCCCGAGAAGATGTTTACCCCGAAGGAGAAAGCGCCGTATAGCCTGTCCACCCTTTTTCCCTGCGAATCGATTGGGAGCGGTGCGGCTGCCTACGTGGGCGAAGTGATGAAGAAGAAGAACATTGTTGTCATGTTGCCGGACTATGCTTACGGGCATGGTGCTCTGAGGGGGATTGGGAGTGTTTTCAAGAAGATGCCAGAGGTCAAGTATACAACCATCATGACACCGGTCGGAACTGCCGATATGACCCCTTACCTCATCAAGGCCCTAGATGCCAAACCTGAAATTGTCATGATGGGCCAATGGGGCAACGATGCGATCACGATTCTGAAGCAGGCCCACGATATGGGGCTGCGCAAGAAGACGGAGATCTTTTTTAACTGGATCGTCAATGTCTTTGCCACAGGGATTCCTCCCGAGGCCCTGGAGGGGGTCATGTGCCAGATGTTCTGGTACCATGACATGAGGGGTTTTCCTTACCCTGAGGTGGCAGATCCGGCCAATGCATTCACTGCCCGGTATAGGGCTGCCTATGGAGAGCCGCCGGACCCTTACGGCACGAGTGCCTATATGGGAGTCTACGAGGCTGTCAGGGGCATGGAGATCGCCATGTCAACCGATCCAGAGAAGGTTTATGGTGCCCTCATGGCGAATCCCGAGTGGACGGGCCCCAAAGGGCCAGCCAAATGGTTGAGGTATGGGACTCCTCGGTACAAGCACTCATCCTTCATTGCGAGAGGACTTGGGCGTGATGAAAGGAAAGACGTGAAGTGGGATTATGTGAAGGTGATAGATTCTTACCGCGGCGAATTTGCCCAGAAGACACCGGCCGAATTGGGCTGGTAATCGCGGTGCGACATCTGAATGCCAATCTGAATAAGGCGGACTTGTATTATGTCTGATCTGATCAGCACCCAGAACTTGACCAAGCGCTTTGATGGTCTGGTAGCTGTCAACCAGGTCAACTTCAGTCTCCAAGAGGGTCAAGTTGCTGGCATTATCGGCCCGAACGGCTCTGGAAAGACCACCCTGTTTAACTTGTTATCGGGTTTCTTCCCTCCCAGTGCGGGAAAGATAAGCTTCTGCGGCAAAGACATTACCAAAATCCCTCCCCACAAAAGGGTTGAGATGGGGATGGCTCGAACTTTTCAGCTTGTTTCCGTTTTCGATTCATTGACGGTCTGGGAGAACCTGGTCTTGTCAACGATCAGATTCAAAAGGGAACGGCAATCCGTACAAGGCTTCTTTTTCGCACCTGCCCAGAAAAAGATCGTGGTGGATGACTGCCTGGAGTCTCTGGAGTTGGTGGGGATTGAAAAAAAGGCTTCTGCCCGTACCTCTGAACTCTCCTATGGTGACAAGAGGATGCTTGAGCTTGCTATTGGCCTGTCTCTGAAGCCGAGGGTACTCCTATTAGACGAGCCCCTTTCGGGTCTCAGTGATCACGAGATTGGGGGAGTGTTGGACCTGATTCATCGGATGAAGGAGAACTTCGCCCTGGTCATCATTGAGCATAAGATCTCCAAGATCGTTGGAGTGGTGAAAAAGCTCTGCGTGATGAATGAGGGAAAAATCCTCTGTGAGGGTGATCCTGAACAGGTCCTCCGTGATCCAGCCGTCAGAGAGTGCTACTGGGGAAAGGAAGAGGAAAATTGCTCGACGTAAAGGGAATCGATGTTACCTATGGTCGCGCCAAGGTCCTTCATGATGTGTCGCTCCAACTGAATCAGGGTGAGATGGTCTTTATTGTGGGCCGAAACGGTGCCGGGAAAACCACTCTCCTGAGAACAATCAGTGGCCTGATGAAGCCCTCTAAAGGTTCGATTGCCTACAACGGAGAGGATACGCATGGCCTGTCCTCTGCAAAATTAGCCCAAAAAGGTGTACGCTACGTGGCTCAGGACAAAAGAGTCTTCAGCCACTTGACCGTACGGGACAACATCGAATTGGCGGCTTACGCCGCAGGCGAAGACATGTCCACAGCCATCCAAAGAGTAACCAGCATCTATCCAAAACTGAATGACCTGATGGATAACAAGGCTGGTGGTTTGAGCGGAGGAGAGCGAGAGATTCTTTTGATCGGCCGGGCTCTGGTTGGGAATCCGAGGCTCTTTCTGATTGATGAACCCACCGAAGGGCTGGCAGCTATTGTCATGGAAGATATCTTCCGAATCTTGAGCCAGATGAAGGAGAATAATGTATCGGCTGTCATTGTCGAGCAGAACCTCTCCACCGTCAACCGCCTGGCCGACCGCGTATACATCATGAAGGAAGGCAAAATCATCAGGGAAATATCTGAAAAATCCGAGATGGCTGACACGAAAGAGCTGGAGAGTCATTTGTAGCATGGGTGGGACCAAGATTGAAAGGCCATCATCATTAAATAAGAATTCTGATTTATTTGAGGTTGCTCCGGCCAAAAGAACAAGGGTTCTCCTGGAGACGGGCCTCGTCATGGCCGCTTTTCTCATACTGGTACCCGTCTTGGCCATCTACCGGGTGACCGAGTTCATGATCTTTTGCATCTTTGTCCTGTCCTTTGATCTGCTCTATGGGTACATGGGCCGGCTGTCCTTTGGCCAGATGCTTTATTTAGGCACTGGCGTGTATGTCTCCACCCTCTTTTCCCTCCACGTCAACCCTAATCCCGTCTTGACCATGCTGGCTGGGGTACTTGGCGGAGCCATTGTGGCAGGCCTGCTGGGACTGATCATTGTACGGCTTGCCGATGCCTCCTTTGCACTGACGAACCTGGCCTTCAACCAGGTGGGTTTCTTTCTGATTGGCTCGGCGTTTCAGGAAGTTACCCATGGCGAGGACGGGATATCCTCCGGTGTTGAACCGTGGGGCTTTCTGGATTTTGCGAATGAACCCGTCGCCTTTGTTTTTGTCCTTGTATGCCTGCTCGTCACATTTTACATCCTTAAGGTATTGACCAACTCGCCATATGGCATCATCATCAGGTCCATTAAGGAAGATGAAAGCAGGGTCAGGTTCTTGGGTTACAGCACCTTTTACTACAAGTGGTTGACTTTCGTCATAGCCGGGGGCGTTGCCGCCCTGGCCGGAACCCTTTACACGTTGTATATCCAGTTTGTCAGCCCTGTTTCTATCCATCCCTTAAGCAACGTAGAGGTCATCTTCGCCTGCCTAATCGGTGGGGCTGGGAACCTCTATGGTGCCCTGGCAGGAGGCGTATTCTTCATGACATTGAAAGACAATTTAGCCACTCATATTCCCGAATGGGAGTGGATCTTGGGGATTTTGCTGCTGGTTATTGTCTTCTGGCTCAGACGGGGTCTGACGGGCTTTGCCACATTTCTGATCGGTTTTCTCAGACAGAAGATCGCTCGAGGCCAGCCCGCGGAGGCGTAAAAGAGATGATCCAAACCTTGCTTTACGGATTGACGATCGGAGCGATTCTCTACTTCTTTTCCATCGGCCTCTCCATTACCTTTGGCACGATGAAGATCATCAATTTCGCCCACAGTATCGTGTACGCCTTGGGGGTCTATTTTTTTATCACCTTCCTGCCTGTAATCAAGGGGTTCTTCCCGGCTGCCATGCTGCTTGCCATTCTTGTGGCCATCCCCCTTGCCTATATGATGGAGCGCTTCGTAATCAGGCGGCTGTATGG
>JABXJZ010000074.1 GCA_013375335.1 Desulfobacterales bacterium | reverse complement strand
CGAGTATTACTCAGTATGTTTTGTACGTGTGTGAGGTTATGGAGAACTCTTTTAATGTGCATGTGCATGAGGTCGTTGTAGCATCGCGCGCGTGCTCAGATTTGAAGGAAGGTCAGATAGAATGACCCTTTTTTTATCTCGGTTTATAGAAATAATAGATAAGCAGCCCGATGAGGACGGCTGATATCGTCGTGGCGCTGACTGCCGATAGGAGCCATCTCTGCCTCCAGAAAGGCGGTTCGGGGGCGGATGGGAAGGTGAAGACTATCGGCGTCTCTGTCGTGAACAGTCCCACGGTGGCATTACTGACGACCTCGCCGCTAGCCGCCTCGAGCCTCCACTGGTCCTCGTAGTTGTTCACATACTTGAACTGCTCATACAGGGGCCACAACTTGCAGAAAGTTATGTTAAAACTGGCCTCTCCATTCTTGTCCGTTTGGCCGCTCCAAACCGCATTATCATCCTTGTCGTAGAGGGTGAGACGGACGTTGGGGAGGACCCTGTTTTCTCCAAGGGCTAACACCTCAAAGTTACGAATGATAAATCCATTTCCCGAAAAGAATTCTTCACCCGTGGCGTTCTCAGCGAACCTGACAGAACCTTCTACATACGCCTTTATTTTTCCTCCCAACTCTATCTCTTCGACCAAGAATGTGTCGAATCGTGCCGTACCGTTGAAACCCTCGAGCACGAGCAACTCCGCCTTCGAGCGTGAGACATCTGCTTCGACCCCGCCCTCGATGATAAACCACCACATATTGCTGCCATCAATGTACGTCTTCGAGTCACCTGTGCATCTCATGATACGTATCGAACTATTTGTTATCTCGAATAAACTATCACTACAATATACATAACCCATGGACATGTTATTCATCAGCAATGTTCCATTCTGGACTTGGATACCAGCCACGTCGCTCGTATTTTCGAGCCTCAAGCTTCCTGAGATCACATTTACACTCCAATATTCACCGGTCAGGTTCGTGTCGTGGAGGGTGACGTTGAATGCCACTACTCCCTCGCCTGCGAAGTACTCGTAGGGGCTCCAATACCTATAAAAGCCCATCAAGGGTCTTGAGATCGAAGCCTCACAGTTCTCAACCATCATGCCTATACCCTCTAAAGTCGAGTTCCAGAGTTCTACACTGCATCTCTCCCAAATTCTCTGCGGCTGAGACCAGTACAATTCATCGAGTATCGAGTAACAATGGATTGAGAC
Source organism: Desulfobacterales bacterium (assembly GCA_013375335.1). Lineage (GTDB taxonomy): Bacteria > Desulfobacterota > DSM-4660 > Desulfatiglandales > B25-G16 > JABXJZ01. The sequence continues at coordinate 5,596 of JABXJZ010000074.1, read as the reverse complement.
GATCTCGGAGTCGATTACCTTACATCGCGCGTTCCTCGCCACGTTTATGCGGTTCAAAGACGAGTTTCTGATTACGACATACGAATCCTCTCCTCCATACATGGAGACGCTGTCGAACCTGGAAGAATTCAGGAAAGCCCTACTGTCGCCGAAAAACCCCATGAAAGGAAAAATATCTTCGGAGAAGACTGAACAATTGTAGGCCTCGAAGACGGCGGAATCGTTGAAACCGATATACACTAGATGGGGGAGTATATCGCGCGAAGACCACGAGCCTTTCTCTTTAATGTACAGCTCGGCGTTCCTCAGTATAAGCCTCGCATTATCCTTCACGAGGAGGAGCCCGTCTAGGATGTACGTACGGTTCTCGATGATGAGCGTCTCGTCTTCTTCGAGTATCAGGTCCCCACCCTGAACCCTCTGTAAATCATACTTTGGTACCCACTCGGCCTCCTCTCTCGGAGTATGTGGGTACTCGGGGAAGGTTCTACCCCACGAATCTGGAACGCTCACGGAGGGAGCGATGGGTGGAGGAACAATCAGAAGGCTGTAGGCGAGAACCAGGCTCGCAGCCGATAGGATGGAGACGACTATCTTCCAGTTTCCGAAGACCTCATCGTAGAGATTGTGGGCCTTAGAAAAGAAGTCCTTTTCCGGAGGCTTCCTATCCGGAGGGAACGGACAAGCGTCCAGAGCCTCATCTACTCTCTTCTTGTCAACCGTCTCCGGCGCCCTCCAGGTACCTTGAGAAGATCTTGAGGGCTAGATGGGTAGGAGGAATCTTCCTGTCTCCCTCTGTGAGTTCTACGTCCCTCTCCTCGGCCTCGTCCAGGAGCATCCTCCTGCAGGACCGCTCATAGCCGCAGCTGGCGCAGTCGCCCTCGTAGAGGTGCCAGACCTTCAGTCCGTTCGCCCTGCTCAGGCTCACGACCACCGGTATCCGGTATGCCGGGCTGTAGGCCTCCATAAACCCCTCGACCAGGTCGAGGCTCCTGATCTCCAGCCTGTTCGTCTCGGCGGCCTCCGTGAGTGCCCTCTCGACCTTCGAGTCGATCACGCCCAGGGCCTTGTGCACTGCCTGCCTCGTTATGCCGAGGCGCCTCCCTATCTCCGATTGATTCAGTCTGTTCCTCCTCAGTTCCCAGATGTCGGTTTCGCGGCCGGTCATGTAGCCCATGCTGAAGGCCAATGGGTTATCATGTTAACCATATTTGGTTTACATATTTAACTTTTATTGAATGAAAAAAAGGCGTAGATGCCACTCTAAGTATCCTTGAGTTAAAAACTCGTCGACATCCCCCACATCCGACATGTCCCTGTCTAAAATGAAGGCTGTATTTTTTTTAAAAAGGGTTTTCATCAAAAAATATTGACCAGAATTTCAAAAAAGACCCAAAAACGGTTTTAAAGAAGTAAAAGATGTTTGACTAGGTCGGTGCGTGATAATCCTCTAACATACTGAGCCATATAAGCTTCTATCGTATTCGATTGAGTTGCATGCCGTCTTCCCAGACTGAAGGAACGTCTGCTAAGATCCCAACGCCGAGAAGATGCTGAGGTTTTGCGGAGAAACCGGGGAAACCTTCTGGTACACGTAATGTCATTGTCACGTTAACTGGTTCACCCAGCTTCAAGATTATACTCCCGCTTGGTGTGTACACGATGTAGTCGTTGAATATGACGTTGCCCACGCCGAATCCTGAGCCTTGACCCGGGTCGAGGAGAACTTCGGTCTCATTGAACGCCGGGACATGGGATACGAGCCTCAGCTGTATTGTGAGGTTCACGTCTCTGCCGGGGCTGACAATGACTAGTCTTGGCGGCTCAGAAACGTAACACACCTCAATGTATCCAAGGATATTATGTTCCAAGGCTCGTTCAGGGTTTGTAACATCGTAATGATCGATGCACCCGATGCTCGCTACTCCCATACGGCTCGTCTTGTAAACTTTTCCGGTATCGGGGTCGATGACCGCCATCATATAGTAGCGCGGGTTGGCCTCCGGTTCGTCGATCCAGACGGACACAATCCACACATATCGTCCCTCGAACTCGAGGGTTTCGTTTTCCTCCCCCCAGTTCCCTGCGTATATGATGTCGGCCTCGAAAGGTTCGGGCTCCAAGGGCAGCCCCGCTTCCACGGCCAATCTTATGGCCTCCTCGCGGGTCACCTTGAACGGCATCCGATTGCCCTTCAGCGGGACTCCCACCGTGGAGATTGGTTGCCGGACCTCGTCGAAGTACACGTAAACGGGCTCTGTCGTCTTGTAGTCTCCAACTTTAAGGGTGTAAGAGTAAGAAACATAGTATTTCCAAGTATAGTCTTCGAAGGTTTCCTTGTACAATAGGGGCCAGCGGAAATATTTCTGAAAATATGATGCCCCAACCTCGTTGACCAGAACCGTTTTCGCTTGCTTGACGAGATCAGTCACCTGACTGGTGTGGATCTCTACGGGGAATAGCATTGTGTACGTTTCTTCGTCCGGCCCAGCGTAAATGAACTTGTGGCCGAATACCCAAAGGTGGGGTACTCCTTTGAATTCGGAGTATTCTCCAGTGACGGCCGACACGGGTTTGGAGTTGATGTCCACTAGGTAATACGGCTTCCCCTTCTCACCTGATAAAGGTTCCAATATGAGGACTTTCTCGATGCTGATAACCGTCTCCTTCTCGTCGACGCCCTTGTAGAAGCTCCTGATCATGGGGAAACTAGCTTCGCCAATGACTCCTTCGAGGGCCACATGGGCTTGGTACTCATCAGGAACACACCACAACTCTCCCGAGTAGATGGGCAGGATTTTACCTGGTTCGTCGGGGACCCAAAGTTGGTTTGTAGCCGTGAAAACAATAATTAAGAGCAGGAAGAACGCTGTAGCCACTGCAACTACGGTTGTACGCCGGATCATCTTTTATAGAATAGATTGAACAACAACTTAATACTACATTTTAGAACATACGAATCAAGTTAGTAGCACGAGTATTGTTGTGGCACGCAACGATATTCAAATAGTAGCATGAAGTGTTCTAATTTATAGTATAAAATACCCGTTCAACCTCTTACTGAATGGACGAGTGCCAGCGCGCATGAACGAATGCTGGAGTTACTTGTTATGAACCCGGTGCAGACAGATCTGGATAAGTGGTCGTCGGATAGAAGCGTTGAAAACATGATCGAATACTATCGAGCCTCCCTGCTTGAGTCGAAGGATGGAGAGATAATCGTGGATTCTATTCCCAAAGGAACGCGAAAAAGATTGCTCGAATACGGTGTTCTCAGAAAGTTTGGCACAAAATTTGAGTTGACCGATCTTGGAATGAAGCTGTTACAGAAATACTCAAGCGCGCGACCATGAATTCGATTGTACCCTGATATGAAGTTTGGCTTCGGGATTTAATGCGTGTGTGCGCGATTCATTGTTTTTTCAGTCTGTTCTAAAACGTAGTATTAAATCAGCTCTTGAAACTAACATATTGAGATGAAAAGCGGTTTCAGCGGTAAAACGCTGACACTCGTATTTACCCTCCTCATAGTGGTTGTGGCAGGCTCTGTAAGCTACATCCTGATTCGATGGCCCTCTACGATAGATGAGGAGAAGGCGATGGAGATCGCCAGACGCAGTGTAGAGCCTCCGGCGGACCTGGTCTTCCAGAGGGTAAGATCGTTCAACATTTCCGGGAAGGAATGCTACGTCGTATCCTGGAAGAACAACTGCAGCCTCATCGAAGTCCAGGTAAGCAAGAATGGGAAGATACTGGACACGATAGATTATCACTATCCAACGGAGGAGTCAAACATCAACATTTCAAGAACCTTGGCACGTAAGATAGCTGAGAGCCTTCTCCGAGAGGAGACGAGATATGGCCCTGAAAGTACAGAAATCGGAGAACCAGAGGTCTATTACGGCGGAGGCGTCGCATACTGGGAGTTTTTCTGGCAGAGACGAGTCGGAAACTTCACGATATTCGACGCCGACTTCCTAGTCAGGGTGGACGCTGATACTGGAGAAGCCGAGACAATGATTAACACACTCGACGATGTGCCTCCCCTCGAGGCTCCAGAGTACATCGAGATCTCCAAGAAATGGGCTAAAGAGATAGCGTGGAGCTGCTTCGCCGAGCACCTGGAAAACGCGACTCTGAGTAAGTTCACTAGAATAATCCTGGGCATCACAGAGCATCCTGAAGATAGTTCAAACTATACCGCAGCCTGGCGTGTGGATGTCGAGGGCACCGGCATCGAGAATGGACAACTGGTCTGGAAAGGAACTGCCTTCCTCATCGACGCGTTCACAGGGGAGATCCTCTCAGAATCCACTATAGGGGATCTCATCAGTCGAGTTATCGAGCCGGTAGAATACTTCGGGAACGATTATCCAGTGGTCAGATGCGAGTTTCCGCCCAATCAAGCCGGGAGCTACATGACCGCTGAGGAGGCGTATATCGACCTCATCGTGAAGTTCGCAAAGGGAATTGTGGAATCCCCGCAGGACGCCGTCCTAGAAGTGGTTCTTGGGAAAGCTCAACAAGACGGGACGCCCATATACGCGTTTTACTGGGCGAGGACTTTCAATGGGTATCGGACGGGGACGGTCTTGACTCTCATGGATTATGACCCTCTTTCCCCATACACTCCGACCACCGATGGTATACTGGTGACGATGGACGCCAGAGATGGCTCAATAATCACGCATCGCCAGCTTTGGGAAATGCCACCACCAATGAACCTAAACATGAGCCTCTCAAAGGAGCAGGCCTTACAGATAATCAAGACAAGCGACAAGGTGGATCCCCGCGCCGAAATAGTCAAGGACGACGCGCTGGTCTACGCTGAGCCCCGGGTGATGCTCATCGACTGGTCGGAGCAGCTGAGGTACACCGGCGATTACGAACACATCTACATCTCGCCCACCCCCACCAACGAGCCCAGACTCTACTGGAAAATCGTGTACAGCTCCAACTGCTCCAGGCATGGCTGCTATCAGGGGAGGTATGTCGTGGACGCTGTCACTGGGGAGCTACTGCTAGTTCTGGAAGACCGCCCGATGTGTGGCCCCTTGCCCATCAAAATCACGATAGAGCCTGGTGAATTGGTCATCAGGAGAGGCGAGTCTGCAGCGGTCACGGTGACGGTTAATGGGAAACCCAACTATGATGTTCCTATTCCCCTCTCCTTGGAGTTTGAGCAGGTGCCGAAGGGCCTATCCGTGTCCATGGAGCCCGACTCTGGCGCATGGACGGCCGACTTGAAGGCTACATTTATATTTACTGTCTCGGTATCTGCTAACGCTCCTACGGGAAAAAACTATCTCTCGGTGAAAATAGGGGCAATTGGATTTGGGACAGGTGGAGGCATCGACATAGAGATCGAATAGTCCCCAGTCTTGACTCAAATCAGTGGGGCGTATTCAACCATCTTGGACATTGTTCTAATTTATAGTATCAAATATTAGTTGAACTATTTTATGCACAAGATATCGGAGAAGGACCAGCGGAAGGAGTGAGATGAATCTTGAGTTATTTTTTGGAAAACTTCCCCCTTTGGTCAAGCTAATCGCCGTCTACTTGCTTTCAATCGTATCATATTTCATTCTGGATC
>JABXJZ010000365.1 GCA_013375335.1 Desulfobacterales bacterium | reverse complement strand
GTGTAGTGATTGTTGGCAAGACAATGGTAACCTGGGGGGAGATAGAGCTGGCAAAGATACATTAAGAGAAGGGGTTTTAGAGAGCAATGCTCATGAGGGATATTGTAAATTTCCTCTTCGAAGTAGGCGTATTAAAGAAGATCCCAAGGTCAGGCTATAAATTCCTGGGCACCGGCAGTGAATCAGTAGCCGACCATTCCTTCAGGGTTGCCGTTATAGCTTATGTGCTCGCAAAACATGAGCTGCAGGCAGACCTACAAAAGGTAGTCTTAATGAGCCTCTTTCACGATATACATGAGGCCAGAACTGGCGATCACAACTATGTGAACAAGCAATACGTTATTGTGAATGAGGACAAGGCAGTTAGAGACCTAGCCCAAGGACTTCCCAGCGGTGAGGAAATTGTCTCGTTAATCCGTGAATTCAACTCGGGAGAAACACTCGAGGCAAGACTGTCTCAGGATGCTGACCAGCTTGATTTTATCTTGGAGCTCAAGACACAACGGGATCTGGGAAACAGATCTGCCGCCGAATGGATGAGATACTCCCTGAAGCGACTTATTACCGATAATGCCAAAAAACTGGCGAATGAAATTATCAACACGGACAGCAGCAATTGGTGGTTTAATAAGAATGAGGAATTATGGGTCAATGGGCCAGAGGGCACCAAGAGACATAAATAGCTTTTACTCGGGTTTAAAGGGCAGGCAGATTATCCTTACTGCATTTCTCCTGTCAATTACCATCCATGTAATTACGATTATGGCCTTTCAGGGTATCTTCCCCGTATCATGGTTCAGGGGTGAGCACAGGGCCTATAGGGTATACTTGATACGTCCTCCCATGAAAGAGATCATGGAGAGCAGCGAGAAAGACCAAGCTGCTACTGCTCAAATTCCCGGTGAACAGCCCCTGAGAAACAAAGAGGCAACAATCTCGTTAGAGACGAGGGACCCCTCCTATCGTCCATATACGAGCGTGCTCAAGGAAAGGATACTCAGCCACTGGACTTACCCATGGTCTGCCCGAAGCAACCTCATCCAAGGCGATCTTCTGATAGTCTTCAGATTGGATAGAGGTGGTAACCTTATTGATTGTAACATAGCCCGCCCCTCCGGGCACGAAATCCTCGACACCTTTGCCCTCGAGGCTATAAGGTCAGCAAGCCCCTTTCCGCCATTCCCTGAAACCATAACGGTCCAATTTCTTAATATAAATGCCTCCTTTGCCTATCAGTTACGATTTGAACAGTAAGAATCCATCGCTTTGGTTTCCCCTGCCTCCTGAATCGACCATCGACTAGGGGCTCGACGAACAATCTCAAGGGCAATGATATACATCCAAGGAAAAGGGCATTGGGTATCCCAGAAGCCTTATGAGCACGCAAGGATGCCAAGGTAGGAAGGGGGGCAAGGTGGGTTGCCGCCGTAAAGCTATTGCCCTCATCGAGAAATCTGCTATTCAAATAGCCAATCAGGTGAGGAAAGGAGGAGAAAATGGCAAAGAACTATATTGAAGACAGTTGGAGGATGCCCATACAGAAAATGGAAATTGGCGACAGATTAACTACCAAGCAGCGAGTAATATCAAGAACAGACGTCGAATTGTTCGCCCTCCTCGGTGGAGATATAGTGCCACAGTTTCTCAGCGAAGAGGCCGCTAAGGCCCACAGATGGAAGACCCAACTAGTACCAGGACTGTGCACTCTTAACATTGGCTATGGACTGCTCATACAGGCTGGGTTTTTGGCCGACATTATCGCCTATATGGGCACTGCTGACATGAGATTTTTGGCGCCTGTTTATCCAGGGGACAGCATAAGGATGGAAACGGAGGTCACGAGCAAAAAGAAAACTGAGAAGGGTTGGATATGCGAATACAACTGGACTATCAGAAATCAGGACGGACTGGCTGTCGCCGAGGGTCACAATATCTGACTCTTTAAGGCGCAGTAACGCTGCAGTTAGCAGCCGTAGCATCAATCAAATGAGATGAATACAGGAGATAAAAAGTGTGACTGGGACGCAACTAGTATCACGTCCCAAAAGAAACTTATCAAAATCAAACGAGATTTGATTATTCGTTTTCAGTTGTCAAGGTGTAAAATTCGAAGCACGAAATTCGAAATC
>JABXJZ010000073.1 GCA_013375335.1 Desulfobacterales bacterium | reverse complement strand
TTGTTATGAAACCCACGAAGACGAGTAGCCCAACGAAGATGTAGTTTGTCAGATTTACACCACCTATCCAGAAGACGACTGATGATATTATAGCAATAGAAATCCACGTGGCAAGAACTACCAAGCCCCTAGTTTCCATTGTATTTCACCCCCTTCAGAATCTCCGGCGAAACATGAACATCAAAGTCCCGAAGATGATAATATCGTAGGGCACGGGCTTCGCCTTCAACCAACACTACGCGACTTTTTACTATAACTTCAGACTCTAGTTTATTGAGATGAATCTTAGCCAGGGCCCTACTGATTCCCAGCCTGTTAGATATCTCGTTAAGATACATATCCTCGCCTTCCTCCGCGAGTAATCTTACTATCTTCAGCCTCAGTGGATGAGCTAATGCTTTGAGCTTCTTCGCAGTCTTCTCGAACTCCGACATACATAATCAAACCACATTATTACATGTAATCAAATCATTACATAAATATTTTTTGGTTTCAATTAACGAAAAATGCTCAAGTGCGCTTAGAAACCGAGTGTCTTATCCTAGGCACATCATTAGAGAATGATCTTCTTAATACAAAATTGTAAATAAAAGAATAAGACTCAGGTTTAAAGGATATCGGATGGAGATGAGTTGGAGAGAACTTATAGACGAATTAGTCGTCTTAAAGTCGGAGCATGTTCCAGTACACTTCTCGAGGGGATATGATCCTCAGGCTGAAATTCTCAGAAAGGTGGCGGACAACGCGTATGGCTATCTCGGTGGATTTTTCCAGGATCGCCCGGAGCTGGTTCTTCTAGTGTTGAGCGAAACCGACTGGATGCGATGCTGCCCCAATCAGCCATATGGAAATCCCTTCGTGCCCGACATCGCCGTGCGCTACGGGGTCAAGCCACCGGAGAGCTGGAAGGAACATCTCGTTTCACTATCAACAGGGGCGCCGCAAGAATTCAAGGAGAACCTCATCGACGTTTCTGGCTCCGAATCGGGTACAGTTGCTGACGCTGTGAACATGATCTTCACATTTGAGTTCTTCGCCCCCACGTTGGCCCACGAGTTCATGCACCCGTTTCTCAGCTCAAACCTCGTGCTTCCCCAGCCAATCGGATTCAGGCTTGGAACCAAACTTGATTCGTTCTGGTTGGCCGAGTTCCTCCCCCAATACGCGATGTATTCCTTTCTTAAGAGAACAGACGAAGGCCTCTGCGAAAAGTGGCAGACACTTTGGACAGCGGCCTATGAGGGCGGGAATGAAAATGTCAGGTATACCGCCCTCTTCGAGATGGGGAGGAAATACCCCGAGATGAGGGAGTCCTGCGTCGAGAACATCTTCTGGTACCAGGCAAAACTCTTCGCGATGAGCGCTGACCTTTATGAACTACATGGTGAAGAGTTTCTCATCAAAGCAATAGATGGCCTGACGCTCAGGGATAGACTTCTCTTCGACCGGCTAGATCAAGCCGTAGGCGGATTTGATTGCTGGCTTCGAAACTGGAAATGACGACAAGGCGTGCAATGATGTAATTCGAGCGCGCCTAAAATTTGAATTACTTAATTGTAGATGAATTAATAGTGGAATACGATGGCTTTACTAGAAAAATCCTTCAGTAAATTTGCTAGTTATTACGATGTCATATATCAAAGATATGATTATGATCAGGAATGCGATTTTCTGATAAACATGTTTCAAAGATATTATGAAGGGAAGGCTGAAGGCATCCTTGATCTGGGATGCGGAACAGGTTCCCACGATGTTATTCTGGCCAAGAAGGGGTTTAAAGTCGTCGGCATTGATTCCTCCACTACGATGATAGAGCTATCCCGAGAAAAGGCACGAAACTCTGGGTTTGAGATTGAATTTACCGTCCAAGACATGAGAGAACTGCAACTTACCAATGGCTTTGACTGTGCAATCTGCATGTTCGGTAGTCTCGGCTATGTATTGTCCGACGAAGATTTGAAAAGTCTATTCAAGGGTCTGCGTAACGTGATAAAGCCCAATGGTCTGTTTCTATTCGAGTTCTGGAATGTTGATGGACTAAAGCCTGCTCCTTATCGAAGTTGGGATAAACGAGAAAAGGAGGATATTAGAGTGTACAGGTTCTCCGAATCAAACTATGATGCGAATGAAGGGGTCTTAGATATTCGATTCGCGTTTGTGGTCCTTGAGCAAGAAAGGCTGATAGATGAGTTTGAGGAGCTGCACAGAATTAGGGTCTACTCGCTAAATGAGATGAAGAGTATTCTAAAAGATGAAGGTTTTGACGTTCTCCATATGTTGGTTGGATATGCTGGAAAAGAGGAACCTATAGAGGATACATTCAGGGTGTTTGCCATAGCAAAATTAATTGGACAATAATATGTGTGCAAAATTTTACATCTCTGCATTAAACCAAACCTTTAGCGGTTGTACTTCTCTCAATTCTTCCTCGGATAGCTTCTGACACGTTATCTTGTAGAAGGTGTCTCTCGCCAACCATCGCAGATTGATGTTCTTCAACTTTGGCGGGAGGTGCCTCAGAGGTGGCTGCAACCCGAACAGCTTGTTCTTATTCATGATTTCAGCCCCCCTCCGCGTCTTCCTCAAGGCTGGCGAGATTCCTTCATCTCCAATCCATAGAAACCCGTCTGGCTTTAGCACTCTTACCCATTCCTTAAGGGTTGCGGGGATGTCGCTGAAGGTGTTTATCCCTCCAGAGTGGGTCAATACATCGAAGGAGTTGTCATCAAACGGTAGTTGCATTACCTGGGTGTGGAGTAGTGGCACTGTAATTTGTGCTTCCAAGAACTTCCGCTGAGCAACGCGCAACATACCAATCGATAGATCGACCCCGACGAATATGCAGTCGGTCTCTTGATGAAGCTCCCTGAGTCCGAAGATAATGTTCCCTGTGCCCGTCGACATGTCGAGGACACGGGAAGAATGCTTGACGGGAACGTCCTCTATGGCCTTTTTAAACTCCTTCATAAGGTCGACGCCGAGCCACTCGTCGTAAAGTTTCACACCTTCGTCGTATTCCTCAGCCGTTTCGTCGTAATCGAAAACCCAGTATGCGTCATCTGGTGAGACTTCTTCCCGTTTAACGAAGCTTGGTATCCCATCTATTATCGGATAGCTGTGTGATCGGTCGCTCTGACAGGTAAGTGATGATTCAGTACTATCTGTTTCCAATTTTCCATGGCACTTCGGGCATCTAAGTATGTCCTGGATCTTAGATAGGCGCGTGTCTTTCATTTTGTTCTCGTCCCTTCTTGCGACGCTGATTCTAATACGTTCAGTATATCCTCAGCTTCTCTGATGTAGCGGTCATCCACGTTTACGTGCCTCGATATGCGTAAAGTGGCTCTCAATATATTCGAAACCAGGATTATGTGGCTCTCATTCGGGTGCTCGGTATGGAGATTTACTAGGCCGTGTTCCGGATCGAAGACCCGTTTGTCGAGCAGAACATCCCCATAGAAGAAAGTCGCGACGTTGTCTCCCGAGAGCAGTTCCTGCTTCATTGATGCCTTATGCGTTCGATAAGGTCTACCCGCTTTTACTACGTCGTGGAGCGGCTTCATCGTAGCCATGACGAGCCTAAGGTATTTCTCAATCACTTTCTTCGAAGCCTCCATGAGATCCTCCTCGGTGACTTCTTCAGGGACGTCCAATTCCAGCAAAATATCTGTGAGGATGCCGGCGTTCCCTGGGCCGTTTAAAAACTTTCTAAGGGTGCGGTAGTCGTTGGGGACTGTTCGGAACGAAGTGACGGCACCCGGGAAGAAGGGACACTTTATTTGCTCTATCTTCTCCGGCCTCAGGTTTCTCATCGCCCAGTATCTACTTTTCTTTAAAATCAATGGTTCCGGAATGGTTCCCTGCAGGGCTGAGAAAATGACGGCCTTGGGGTCAGGGTAGTGGATCGCATGGCCCATGTGCTCGTAGATCTTGGTGAGTTTCTCTCCCTCCGAAGGTGAGAGCCTCAAGTAGCCTTCTGACAGAGCCTTCGATATGTTGTGTAGTATGTACGGGCTTGCCTTGCCTATGGGAACCGACTGGATGATCTCGTTCCACTCCATGAATGCGAGCAGCCTCCTCAGCCTCGACCTCGGTATGCCCAGCCTTGAGGAGATCACGTTCTCCGTACACATTTCGAGGTCTCCGAAGCTAATCATCAGGTACTTCAGTATGGCGTCGCAGACGCTCAGCTCCTGCTCCTTGGTGACGTGGTTCAGAGCTGTGCCAATGTAAGTCTCGATCGCCTCGCGGGCTTCTACCTCCATCTCCGAGAAATCGACATATTCCTCGATAGCCCCAGGGCCGCCTCCGGCGTAGATACGGATCTCGCCCGGTTTTATCTCGTCGAGTTCCTTCCAGAGCGACATAGACACACAATGTTTAATTTTATTAAAAGATTATATAACATTTACGTAACAATATTGTTACAACTTAATTCCAGACTAGATTGAAAGGTGCAGCGTAATTGACCTTTCATAAGCGACCCTTGCCTGGAATTTACCAAAGACAGAAAAAACGCGTCGTTTATCAGTTTAAGAATCATCACGTATATTCAGACTATGATTCGTTACAGAATCTTCAAGCATCAAGATACTTCGAGGGTTCTGGAACTGGCTAAGGAATACACATCGTTTGACGGCTGGTTATAAAATGTCCGTGCTTATATATGAATAAGGATCATAACTTATTCGCTATCGCCTGCATATGCCCCGCTAACGCTAACGAATCAGGTTCTTCGCAAATATTCAGTTCTAATTGAAGTAGTTTTTCAAATAGCTCTTCAGGGTACTCCCTCCTCATAGATATCTTATTTGAAACACGTATGGGCATTGTTATCCCTTTGCCTATCATCTTGATGACCTTAAATCCATTCCCCTCAAGCAGACTCCTGAACTCCCCGGGAGTCAACGTATGGATCCTAACCTTGCGTTCCCTATCCATGACATTATACCTTTTACGCAACAATGTACTCAGGACCTTCTCAAGTTTATCGGACGACAGGGACTCGTCGCAAGGTAATTGACATATGGTATGCACATAGCGGTTCTGAGCAGATACGATCAGCACTCCCACATTTTTCAGGACCCTCTTGAATTCCTTGATGGCCTCCTCAGGCCTCTCCAATAGGAAGACCGCATGCTCGCACAGGGCCATGTCAAAGGTCTCGTCTTCATAGTCCAGCTTCCTGATGTCCCCTTTCTCTATAGATATGAGATGCTCGAGGCTCTCCTTTTTCACTTTCTCCCTCGCGACGTTGAGCATCTCTTCGGAGACGTCTAGAAGTGTCACATTGCACCCCGCCCTCGCCATCCGGATAGACCATCTGCCTGTCCCCCCTGCAGCGTCCAGGACGCGGGCACCCGGGAAGCGCGGTAGATATGGTTCAATATGCTTCCAGGTTACAAAATCATAGATTCGGAAGAAAAGGGCTTCAAATACCGTATCGTATTCGAGAGCCCTCTCATCATAATACGATTCTACTCCATTCATGGCCAAGCCAAGCATTTATCAATAGATCCACCTTTAAAAATCGTTATTTACACTTTACAATATCATAATAGATGTGCACTTAACTGGTAATGGATGTGACTGATAGGTGACGGGGGTGCGAGGCTCTATTAGGATTAAGCATACATTCGGCGAGAATGTCGTTGCGATAGTTGAGAGGTCAGTTCATGATCTTGAAAAGGAGAATTTCTCGGTAGACATGGTTTGCAGGAGGATTCTCACAAAGGAATTGTCAGACGATGAAGTTGTTCATATGAGTAAGCTGTATGCCCGCATGGGTAGGATCGAACAAAAAATCCGAAATTTGAGCCCACCCATTCTGACCGAGCGTGATAGGCAGGGACTCATGTTCGGATACTACCTTGCCGAGAACCTGAGCTCCTTTGAAGATGTCCTCGACGGGTGGAGAAGAGTCGTTCAGAAAGCACACGAGGCCGAGTGCGTAGAAGATGACCTCCTAGAATCCTCGCTCAAATCTATAGAGGTTGTACGTAAGGTAGCCAGGCTCTATGTCACTCATTGGGAGTCGAGGAGGGAATACGAGCTCACGCTCCTTGCCGAGGGTCTGCAGCGGGCCATCGACGCCCTTCACGACCCAATAGATAGGGTCGAGAGCGTTCTTAGGGGGAACATAGGCTTGAGAGAGGTCGAATATTACATCGTCGACAACAAGTACCCGAACTGCTCTGCCAGACGATGGGGTGGAAAAAGATGGATCGTCGGGTGGAGCGACCCACCTGAGGTGGCAACCCCTGAGGTCGTAATTCAAGTTATTTCAGACGAGGCGTCGCACTGGATACTCGAAAACCCGTTCACCGAGGAGAAGCGATGCGAACTCGCAGAACTGTTGAGAGAGAGCCTCGAAGAATCTGGAAGTCATCTCCTTGCCGATTGCCCAGACCCGGATCGGGTGCTTCTAGAGGGCGTTGATGGCGCCAGCACAGCACTGAGTGAGGGATACGGCCATGCGTTCATCGGTTTCCCCTGGACAGGAGACGAGACCCCAATTGAGTTGCCCAAGCCACGTCGAAGGGGAGAGGAGGGCACTCTCTACGCTGAGAGCTATAGATTCACGAAGTGGTTTCACGAACACTGGAGGGAGTTTCTTGAGAATCCTTCGGTTGATGCTAGAGATTGGGCGTGGCAATGCGTCGAGGAAAATATCTCTAAGTTCATAGAAATCGCTCGGAAATTCCTCGAACGGGGCACAATTTATGAATATGAAGTTAATTAAGGCACCTTCAACTCCATCAAATTCGAAGGCGCGCGCATTTGTTTATCCGTTTTCACTCAAGAAGATGATTTCCTCACAATACTCTTCGTATGGGCGGATTTTCTCATAGTTACGTGTGAATCTCAATCTTGAGTTGATTTTCTCGATCATGAGCTGGACCGATTTCTCCAAACCCTTCTTACACACCTTCCTTGTGTCGAAACCCGCCCTTTTACAGGTCTCTAAAACCGAACACCAGTTATAGGACCTCCAGACAATTTT
>JABXJZ010000364.1 GCA_013375335.1 Desulfobacterales bacterium | reverse complement strand
GAAGATCATTGTCCCAATAAGTTTCAGTCTGAATTTTATTAATACGATACGTGATCTTGAATAAAGACCCGTTTCACCGATTTGCTCGATTCTTCTATGAGGCCACCTGATGTCAGGCTCCTTCTTTCGGTATTGGGTATAGAACTGAGTCCCTCCCTTCCCGATTAATCGAGCTAGCGGCTTCCTGAAACGTGAGGCTCCTATTTTGCCTCGAACGATCTTCTATCCGTGCTGGCTTCCTCGTGCCAGACACGTACTGCCATCTATGGAGGTCTCCATTGTACACATACCGCCTTGCTGTGTTTAATACAAAACGCCCAAGCGCAACTGAATGCGTGTGATATAAGCTTGACATGCAGCGATCAGTTTCCTAAACTCCTTTCCACAACAAGCGAGTTCTTCAGGGCTTCCAAGAGATGACTACCGGCCCATGGCTTTAGGCACCTAACAACAAACAACTTCTCATAACTATTAACATGGAGGTAGACGATCATGCGTAGACTACTAATCTTATCCTCATTGATTGTAGTGGCTCTCTTAGTCTTGGTGAGCTGTGAGACCACACGCTCCATAACTTCCAAAATGGGTTCCATGACCTCAAGGGTGGATGAAGACCTGTTTGCCCAAGTGCCCGAGCAGGAGAGAGGTGATGTCGATAAGGCCGCCCTTACCCTTATGGTCTCCGAGGAAGAGGTGAAGTTGGCCGAGATGAAGACAGAGCTCGCTACTGTGCGGAGGCAATATGCGAGACACCGGGAAGATCTGGCCGACAAGCTTCAAAAAGAGGCGGCCCTTGGCTTGGACATCGCCAAGTTGGAGGCAATAGACAGGTCAGGTCTCGGAGACAAGGATGACAACGCCAGGAAGATAGCTGATCTAAAGTCAAAGAGACTGGAAATCGAGGCCCAAAGGGTCAAGATCGAGGCACAGCTGGCCACCGCTAAGAGACAATTCAGGGGTTTAACTAAACAGATTGCGAAGCAGGCAAAGGAGATAGAGGGGCTCAAAACGGGCGAAGTGCGAAAGGAGAAAGAGACTGAGGGTCCAGAGGCGGGTAAAGGGGAACCAAGTCAGTAAACATTCCCTCTTTCAAGTCTATACAGCCTCTAGCGGTGCTCCCGGGAAAAGCGAGCTAACACAAAAAACTACCTTCCAGTTTAGTTCAGAGAGAGAGTGTGTGCTTCGAGTCCAGAATGTAGCTAAAGGCGGAAGGGGGAACTATGGCCGACAGAGAACCGTACGCCAGTGAGGAAGAATTCAAGAAGCGGGTTGTTCATTATCCGGATGTGCCCCTTACAGAATTAGTGCCAGGCTCAACGAGCCATTTAGTTGGTGGCGAGAGGGTTTTGGTGAGCTTCCTGACTATGTCTGCAAACTCATACTTTCCTCCTCATCGCCATGAGGCCGAACAGGTCATGATCGTTCTGGACGGGTATATTGATGAGATCATCGAGGGAAAGCTCTACAGCGCCAAAAAGGGGGACGTACTGATCCTCCCATCCAATATTGAGCACGGCGGGTACATCGGGGAAGTGGATTGTCGTGTCATTGATATCTTCTCACCTCCCCGTGAGGACTATCTTGAGAAGCTCAGGAAGACATTCTCACAGCTAGGCGCTACCTAGAAAATGGGAAGGCGCCACCAGTTTACTGGCAGCTCTCCCCACTGCAAACCGAAATATTCAAATTCTTCGAGTTTCGGTGCACACCATATTTGAACGGCAACTCTTCAGCGATTCGAACTGAGGCTATTTTAAAAGACCCCTCCTTTGCAGTTCCCCTATTTCCTTGAAACCGGCACGATCTCCATTGGTACGAGCACGATTTCAATGCGGCGATTCCTGGCCCTTCCCTCCTCGGTCTCATTGGGGGCAACGGGCTGGTATTCGCCGTAGCCCGTGGCGGAGAGAAACCCGGGGTCGATGCCGGTTTTCTCCTGCAGATATCTGGCTACAGTAGTAGCGCGGGCGGCCGACAGCTCCCAGTTGGTGGGGTACCTCTTCCCGAGCTCAGCCCCGATGGGAACATTGTCCGTATGACCCTCGATGTTGATAGCCCTGTCTTTGACAGTTACCAAGATGCTCCCCAGTCGCTCCAATACTTCAACGCCCTGGGGCTTGATGGTGGTTTTTCCCGAGTCAAAGAGGATCT
>JABXJZ010000072.1:2249-7025 GCA_013375335.1 Desulfobacterales bacterium | reverse complement strand
ACCTCTTCAAATCGATCCTTGGGCATAGCGAACGACAGCTCCCCATCAGCAATCAATCCTAATCGTCGTTCCCCATTTCCGGGAACAGCATATTTGCATTTCCCCTCAAGGACTGATGCCACAATCGGAAGAAGGCAACCGCCCGCCCCGGATGACTTCGATGTCAAACCCCCGCCCGATGAAAAAACAGCGGCCTGGATCATCCGCATCACTTGAGCGCCACTCCCGTAAAATATAACTACGTCCGGATCAAAAGTTGCTGTTAGTATCGGGGAGATCAAAATAGATTTGAATTTCCCGAACTCAAATCGGGGCATTGCCTCAGCTGCTTTTATCTGGGCTTCGGCGGGTCGGTTAATGGGAGCGAGTGCATATTTGCCGCTAAGGTATTCTCCCGGCCTCACAAATCCCAATCCCACCAGCGCTATCGGGCAAGACTGGCTATCCTTGTCCAGAACGATTGTCAAGCCGTCCTTCCTACACAGACCCAAGGCCTGGCAAAGGGTAAAAGATGCCCCATAGTCTCTCAGTGGCCTCTTTGCATCCTGCGGAATCTCATTGTCACTATTCAGCATCTTAATAGCTAAGGGATAGGTTTGGGGTTTAACGTACGTTGAGATTGCCTCATCTATCTTTGCAAGACTCACCATCTTATATCCTCCTTTTCGCAGATTAACAGTGGACTACCGCTTCTTCTTCCCGTCCAGAATCTCCTTTATTCTGGGCAAGTTCAGCCTTCTTACTTTCTTTTTCTTTCTTATCTCGTCAGCGGCGGCAAAAATGGCATAATCTCTGTCAAGAACAGAATCCCCCCAATCGTCATCCTCAACGATCTCAATGCGCGTGTAGGGCGGTTCCCACCACCTATCTTTGACATTGATGCCCCTGCGACCGAGATCTCGACCCGGGCCGGTGAAACGCATCCACAGCGGGGGATACTGTAACATCACGGACTTTCGCTCCATTTCAGCGGAACGATAATCCTCCCTTCCGGAACCCGGCGCAAAGTACCAGCGCTCCTTGCAAGGGCCTAGAGGTAAAACGGTAATCAGTGTGCAACTCTCCATATATCCCATACGGAGGAAAGCAGTTGCGGGGATCATTCCGATCCTGCTCTCCACATTCAATCTATGAGCGGCTGCAGCGGCCCAATCGATACTGATCCCCAATTCCATAGCTCTCCAGATACAGCTTGGCCCTTTCATGAGCCATCCCCAAGGTTCACCTCCAGTCTCAATCAGCCGATTCCGACAGTTGATTACCGCCTCACGGCATGTCTTGAAACCACAGGCTCCGCAGTCAAAACCCACTTGGTCACACTTTAGACAGCGGGTCGTCTCAACCAGTGCTTCCTGTTCGGCAAGGCCAACCTCAACCTTGTCGAATCCAGATAATGCCTGCTCAACGGGTAAGAGAGGTATTTGAGGCTTTTCAGGATCACCGCCCACTCGCCCTAATGCCTCCTGGGCAGGGGAAACCTCCGGGACCTGCTCAGGCGGAGCCAATACCTCGTCAATGATCCCCAAACCGCCCAAGTACTGGTCTATCCAGGAGGCTGCCTTCCTGCCTGCGGCAATGGCTTCTATGACAGAAGCTGGACCTGTCACTGCATCACCACCGGCGAATACACCCTCTCTATCCGTAGCATGGGTATTGGGATCCACTTGAATCGTATTTTCCTCCCCCAACGACAAGCCAAATTCAGAGGGCACCTCCGGCGATTGCCCGGTGGCAACAATCACGGTATCCACGCGCATACCAAATTCGCTCCCCTCAACTGGCACCGGGAGGGGTCTGCCATTAGCATCTGCAGGTCGAAGCTCAGTACGAACACATTCTACTTCGAGTTCATTTTTCACCGACTTTATCTTGGAAACAGTGGTTTGAAACTCGATTTTCACCCCTTCACGTAGCGCCTGTTCCACATTACCACTATAGGCCGGCATATCAGCCCTCGTGCGGCGGTAGAGGATGGATACCCCTTTAGCGCCGAGGCGCAATGCAGCCCGAGCCGCATCCATAGCAGCATTGCCACCTCCAACCACTGCTACACGGTGACCCACCTTGACCTCTTTGCCAAGATTCAGATCTCGCAAAAATGAGAGGCATTCAATCACTCCAGGTGAGTCCTGACCCGAAACCCCCAGACTTGTGTCATGATGTGCTCCAATAGAAACAAAAATAGCGTCATAACCTTGCTGGGAGAGCTTATCCAAGGATTTCTGTTTGGAATTTAACTTTATCTCCACCCCAAGCTCTTTTATTGCAGCAATTTCCTTATCGAAAATCTCCCGTGGCAATCTATACTGGGGGATTCCTACGCGCATCATGCCCCCCGGCTGAGAAAGTGCTTCAAAGATGGTCACCGCATGGCCGCATACCTTCCTGAGATAATATGCTGCGGTCAGCCCAGCAGGTCCCGAGCCAATGATGGCAACGCGCTTGCCCGTGGCTTTAGTCGATGATTTACTGAAATCCATGTTCTTTGCATGATCTACGGCGAAGCGCTTGAGCGCCTCTATTGCAATAGGGTCATCTCTCAGTATGCCCCTTCGGCACTTGGTTTCACAGGGAGCATGACAGACATAAGCGCAGACCGAGGGAAGGGGCACCTTCTCCCGGACCACCGCCACTGCCTGATCATATTTACCATCGCCGATCAAGCGAATGTAGCGAGGCACGTCTATGCCTGCCGGGCATGCTGTCCTACACGGCGCCTCAACAATCGGAGTAACATCAGCTCCAATCAGCAAGAGCACCGGGGGCTCGCCCATAGTATACGCCAACTTATAGGTCTCACCAGTGAGCCTGGCACCTAATTTGTTGGCTGCATCCTGGACATGAAAATAGTTCTCCAACTCTTCTCCTGCGACGATTTCCATCTTGATCTCGGTTTTGCCAATGAGTTGGGGTGCATGCAGTGCTGCCTGAGCACAGTGCTGTGCCACCTGCAACAAACCTTCCTGGGCGAACTTCTTTCCATCATATAAGGGCATGTCGATTCCTCCTTATCTCTTCTTTGCTGGATCACCGGGCCTGTATTCCTTTCCAGTGGCTGGTCTCACGCCCAACTGGTTCACATTACTGCGAATAGCATCTATAGCCCTATCCAGATTCACTAAATGGTAGTCCACGGCAGGATCGGATGGCTCACACTTCGCTCTTGCGTTTATAGCAGTACCGATAACTATGGCAGAGTTGCGACAATAGCCAAGCTTTTGAGCTGCTAACCCTATGCTTATGAAGGGACGTGCATCAATATACAGATGTGCTGCCACCATCAGTGCGCTGCCGACGTTATAACCGAGCTGATGGGCATAGAGAGCACACAGGGGGCCTTGTACGAGCGTATCGGATCTTCTGTTAGTGGTGTCAATTATCCCTGCTGTCTGCTTTCTGTGCTCATAGACGAAGCTGCAATCGGGTCTGCCTGCACACAAGCCACATTCTCCGTTCCAAGGGCTTGAGTAAGCACGGGTATTCCCAAGTAGTAGAATTGCATCTGCCTGCCGGGCCATTACTGCCTCATACAGGAATATGTGTTGCCATACCTCCCTTTCATGGGCAAGCTCCTCCATTTTCCGCGCGATCTGCTCCTGCTCTTCTTCACCGTAAACGATCTCACCTTCAGTCATGGGTAAGCCTCCAACATTAGGTGCCGTTAATGCCGCATTCATCATTAACTTTGCCGCGACAACCGTATTCTCCCGCCTATTTTGATCTGTTGGCGAATATGGAGGCCAGTCCCTAATGGTTATCCTTGACATAATGTCTCCTCCTCAATGGTAAATAAATGGCTGGGTTTTTAAAAATAGTTTCCAAAAGAGAAACTCATCGGGCAAAAAAATTCCCCTTTCTCCTATACATTTCATGTTAATAAGGTTTCTATTTGGAGTCGCATTCATCATATTCACCACGATCTCTTAAAGAGGTAGATAAGGAAAAAGGCTTCTATAATTAATCTGATCGCCTTTTTATACGAATTCTAGAATCAATAGGATTCGATATCCGGTTACGTTTATATGAGTACATCACCCCTAAGATCTTAGCCCTTTTTTTGCCGATACTTCTGCCGGTATGAGGAATTCTAGAATCGAAGTAAATACTATCCCCTTCATGGAGGATATATGTTTTATTGTCATAGACAAATTCATGTGTTCCTTCAAGGGTATACATGAATTCTTCACCATCATGGATAAAGATGGCTTTTTCATCAAAGGCCGGCATGAGGATAAACGGTTCCATATTCTTTCCACTCTTTTTGTAGGCCAGGGCCTCATAATGGTACCCTTCAAGGCTTCCGCTCGACATCTTCTTCCCTTCACCTTTTCTGACAATGCATAAATTTACATCTTCGGGTAATTCCAAATCTTCAGCAGTAAGAAGTGTAATATCCGAGTCAAGGGCATGAGCAATCTTACTCAATGTCGAGAGAGGGGGAGCTTTATCTGATTTCTCGATTTTAGAAATATATCCTTTAGTTAGGCCACTGAGCTTGGCTAATTTTTCTTGCGAGAGGTTCTTCTCCAAACGAATTTTTTTTATGTTCTTGGCTATCTGTTTTTCATCCATTCTCAAACGACTCAATTATTTTCCTATCCATCTCAAATGATATCATTTAGGTGAGAAAATGAGGGGATCCATCATCACTGCATATTATTTTGTTTTATATGAGGAAACCTCTGTCACGAAAAAATTGGATAATGGGTACTCCCTTTCACGTATTAAGGCTCCCTAATCGTTTTGAACTTTATCAAGCTGAATTCTTCTTACTCA
>JABXJZ010000072.1:0-2149 GCA_013375335.1 Desulfobacterales bacterium | reverse complement strand
GATAATGGGTACTCCCTTTCACGTATTAAGGCTCCCTAATCGTTTTGAACTTTATCAAGCTGAATTCTTCTTACTCAGATCGTTTCCGGTAATAGATATGCAAGCGATCCCGCCCCAGACTGTACCCCCAAGGTTATGGGTCAACCCTAATCGTGGATCTCTTACTTGACGAGGGCCGGCCTTTTCCTGAAGCTGCTTATATACTTCATATTGCATTCTTAATCCGCTCGCCCCCAAGGGGTGTCCAAAGCACTTCAGCCCACCGTCAGTATTTACCGGTAATTCACCTTTAAGCTTAAATGTTCCGGCTTCTATATCCTCTTTTGCCCTACCTCTCCTACTCCAGCCCAGGTCCTCATAGATCAACATCTCATGGATGGTAAAACAGTCATGCACTTCAGCTACACTTAACTCCGTACGCGGATCCGTTATCCCAGCCTCTGTGTAAGCCATTTCAGAGGCACGGAGGTTCTCTTCTACGTGTGCAAAATCATAGTCTTGGGCAATCGGGTCCCGACAAGGCCCTACGCTGATTGTCATAGATTTGATATAGATGGGGTCATCCCTGAAGTTTTTTGCCATATCAGCACGGGTTACGATAGCGGCTGCCGCGCCGTCACTTACTCCACAACAATCGAGCACCCCTAAAGGCGCAGCTACAATAGGAGCCTTTAATACCTGCTCTATGGTTAATTCATTCTGATAATGAGCCTTAGGGTTTAAACTGCCGTTATGGTGATTCTTCACGGCAATTTCAGCTAAGAGCATTTTCCCTTGCTCGGGGTTCAGTTTATGCTTATGGAAATATCCCGTAGCTAATAGAGCGAAAATCCCTGGAGGGGAAAGCTCTATTTCTGTGCCGGCAGTACCCATAGTGGTTCTTCCAACAACATTCGCAGGTTGCACACCAATCCATCCCGTGTCCTTGAGCTTTTCTACTCCAATAGCCAAAGCTACATTACACGCACCTGCGGCCACAGCATAAGCAGCTCCCCGGAGAGCCTCAGTGCCCGTTGCACACATATTCTCCACTCTGGTCACAGGGATGTACTGCAGCTTTAAGGGGGAGGATAAACTGAGGGCAGTATGCCCTGAGAACACCGTTCCTAACCAGGCGGCTTCAATATCCTTAAGTTCTACTCCTGCATCTTCACATGCCTCATAGGTTGCGTCAGTTATCAAATCATCAACGCTTTTATCCCACAGCTCTCCGAATTTGGTACAACCCATCCCTATTATGGCAACTCTATCTCTGATCATGCCCATTTTTATTCCTCTCCCCTTTCGATTAAGATATGGGCCTGGCTTTCCAGAAGTAATTGTGAATACCTCCCCGCAGGCCGATTTTTCGAAAACACATTTCTACTGGCATTCCCACTTTGATCTCAGAAGGCTCGCACTCAGCTATTTCACACATCATCCGTCCACCGCCTTCAAAATCAACGATTCCGATAACCGCAGGTGACTCCCTGTTTGGGGTCAAATAATCTACCGTATAGGTAAAAATATGTCCCTTCTTGTCAGAGAATTTATAGTCTTCAAATTCGTCCTTCGTTTGGCAGTGTGAACAAACCCTTTGGGGGGGATATTGGGGGTACCCACAATGTCTGCATTTTTTTCCATATAAGGCTAAGACACTTTTGCTCTCTCGCCACAGGCATGTAATGGATGGTGGATGCGATGCAGGCCGAGAAGGTTCCTGTAATGGCACCAAATCTCGCCAATTGAGATACCTCTCGTAATTGATAAGGATCCTCCTCTCTAAACGTTCTTTCATCTTTTGATTCCCACGGAACTTCCCTATATTTTCTGTAACTTTCAGAATAAAGGCATCACCGCCATCCCCATAATTGGCAACGAGAATTAAATCCCCTGGATTCGCTTCATCCAGCGCGGCAACCGCCATCATAGGAAGTGACGCCGTTCCGGTATTCCCAATTGTGTCAAAAAGGGGATCTTGAACCTGAGCTGCAATGTCAAAGCCGAGACGTCTTGCCAAACTGGCATGACTCTTCCTGTCCGGCCCATAATAGACAACCTTAGAAAAATCCTTTGGGGTTAGTGTGTATTTCTCCATAATCTCGGAGATTACTTTCTGCATGGTATTCATATATCCCTCAGCAATAATAAACCGCTCCTCCCAAGATTG
>JABXJZ010000363.1 GCA_013375335.1 Desulfobacterales bacterium | reverse complement strand
TCGCCTCTGTGGGCTAACATGAACTTACCTGTCATGTCTATCATCTCCTTTGCAGAGAAAAAATAGAGGAGGCAAACTCCTCTAGGATGCAAGAGCCTTCAGGTCTGGAAGATAGCTCTTTGCGGGTATCTTCTGTTCCTCTTCGACTTCTTTCCCTATCGGCACATCCATCAGATGCGTCTGCTCTATCTTGCAGGTTGTGTAGCCTATGAGCCAACCGAATTTTCCGTTATCCAATATCGTGGGGAAGCACACGAAGAACCACTCTCGGAAACTCTCTGACTTGACGAACTTCCCTGCTCCGATAATGCCTTCGACCACGTATCTCTCAGCCTCTTTGTATAGCTGTTGCTCCACGTATTTGTTGTGAACCTTCTCGCCCTTCTTTTTCTTTATAGGGCTTTCAAGTTCATCCCATCCGCCGTCGAAGTAGAACTCATGCAGTTTGCTTCTAGGCATCTCCATCTGCACTTTCAGAACGTCGCTACGAGGAAACTTGTTTGTCTGTTCATCCGTTCCGTCTTCGTGTTGTATCCAATAGGATATTCCTCCGCTAATTTCCTCACCGTCAACGGTCAGCACTTTCTCGAAGTTGGTGAACAGCTCTGTTACGCCTCTGCCTTTGCAGATTGGGCAGTTCTTGTTGGGATTGGCAGGCTCACATTGTGGACACAGGCTTATCAAGTGGCGATAGATCGGTTTTCCGTCTTGTTCGCTGTGTCCCGTTAAAACCTTTGCCCGCATCATCGTTTTGACCTCACGCCCTTCACTATCCTTCATTATTATCTTTGGTCTTTTCACAAGCCTTTCAGGGTTTATCGGTCGCCTAAGCACTTCAACATTTATCTTCGGCGTTATGAACTGTATAGGCATTTCTCATCACTCCTCGAAAATCTGGAATCTAATCCCTCTCCGAAGGATAGGCGTTTCCAGCCCGCCCAGCAGTATGCCTGCTGAGCTTTGAGCGGAAAAAGAAGAGGCGCGCGCGCGCATTTAATCCTCTGGATCTATCTTAGCTCTAACGCTTCGCCTATACCATTTATGCTGATGTTTGCTTCCCTTCATGAATCTACTGATGTCAGCATGAACAGCTTTGGACTTGGGCTTCGGTAAACCATGTCCATGTCCTCTAACCCTGCGCACTCTAGGTTTCGGTTTTGGCTCTGGAAGCCATCGCTCACGAACTAACTGTTCTTGCTGTGCTTCAAGACGTTCCCCGATTGTAGGTTGCCTTTCTATCCTTTTGTATTCGACAATTGCTTCCTCAGAGATTTTGTCAGGTTGCTCTCTATGAAATAAACGTGCTACCCTTTCTCGCAATTTCCTTAATGTTTTCCCTATCATCCTGCGACCATACTCCGTTGGCGGAGAAAGGTTTTTGCGTTGTCTCTTAGCCATTGTGGAACATCTACTTCTAGGTAGTCTAAGAAATCTTCCACTTCCTTGAATGTGGGTTCTCGGTCTAGCTGGGTTTCCAAGTATTCCGCTACGTCTTCTCGCTTTATAATTATTGCTTTTGTAGGCATTTTCACACCTCCTTAACCCTTAGTTCGGGGTTGTATGGAACACAGCCCATGCACGTATTCCTTGTGCAACCCTTACAATACTCTTTGTAGGTTTGTTTCCATCCTTCCTGTTGAACATTCTTTTTGATGCCTTCGGGAATTCCTTTGTGTCTTAGCTCCTCTGGAAGATTGTTGAGAATCTCTAGGGCTTCAGCCTCTATGCCCAACGTGGCGCAGAGAGCCAGCCACCACCTCAAGCGATACCCGTCGCCAGAAAATCCCTTCGCTCCGAGAGCTATGTCCCAATCTGCGAACCATTCGGGATGTTTGATGTGTTCTCTCCAATAGTCGTAAGCGAATCTGATGCTTATGGTGATGTTCAGGGTTTCCTTAATCTTCCTCGCCCCAAAGCCGTCGAAGGGAAGCCAATCGCCTAAACCGTTGTCTATCTGAACCCATCTGTGAGCCATAGCGTAGAAGTCATCCCAACCGCATATCGGTTGAGCTTCAACGTCGCTGAACTCCCTTATCAGAACAGCCTTAATCACTAAGTCCTTCAGCTTTCGTGTGCAGTATTTCTCACGTTGTCTCCAAGCCTTGCTCTCGGCTTTCTTTTCCTGCTTCTCCTCTAAGAACCTCTCGAACCCCTCGA
>JABXJZ010000362.1 GCA_013375335.1 Desulfobacterales bacterium | reverse complement strand
TCAATCGACAAAGCCAAACCATCCGTGAGGGTGAGGCGGAAAGCCACGGGTCTGTGATGAGAAGCATCCCGGGCAAAGGATAAAAACAGACGGCCGGGTTGCCGAAGCGAAGGGCTAACCCGGCTTTTTTTGCCGTCAGTTCCAACCAATGCGTGTATAGCTTGGATGCAGGAAGAGAGTTGCATGGGAGCGACGTTGGCGCCAATAAGAAGGAGGTATTCGCCATGAATCGTCATGCCTTGTTAATGCTTGCTCTATTAGCCGGTTTAGTTCTCTGTCTTTCTCCAGCCGGGGATGTTCCGGCATACGCCGACATGATTTACGGCACGCCTGGGGATGATATTATCGAGGTTCCGCCTCCGGTAGTCGTCGATGGCATCGAAACCTATGGCGGCGATGATACGATTACCGTACACAGTGTTGGTCAGGTGAACAGCGTGGATCAGGCGGGAGGCGAAGGAATTGTGGATGCCGATGCGACGGCCACTGGGATTGATGCCGGTGAGGGCGATGATAGGATTACCAGTGATGGGACGGAAATCACGGCAGATGTGGATGCGAGCGCAACGGCAGTGGGCGTGTCCTTGACGGTGGCGGGCAGCATAGAAGGGGGCGTTGTGGGGGAAGCCCTGAGCGACTCCAGTGCCACGGCCGATGCGGTGGCAACGGGGATTGATGGTGGTGGTGGCAAGGACACCATTGACAACCGGGCCAAGATCTTTTCGGACGTGGATTCGACCGTGACGCCGGCGGACGTGGCCGTCAGTATAGAAGTAACCAAAGAGGGGAACGTCTCGGGCGCGGCCCTGAGCGACGCCAGCGCCACGGCGAGTGCGGCAGCCACGGGGATTGACGGTGGTGAGGGCGCAGACGCCATCGACAACCGGGGTGACATGGAGCTGCTGGCGAACTCGTACGCGACGGGTGTGGCGGTGTCCTTAGACGTGGCGGGCACCGTGAAAGGCGATGCCGCGGGTTCGTCCGTGAGCGACGCCAGCGTCACGGCCAATGCATCGGCCACCGGCATCGCCGGCGGTGAGGGCGATGACACGATCACTAATGATGAGACGGAAGTCACCGCGGACGCGGATGCGGATGCGGCGGCGGTGGGCGTGGCCTTGACGATTTCGGGCAGCCTTGAAGGGAACATCGAAGGGGAGGCTCTGAGCGACTCCAGTGCGACGGCCAATGCGACGGCTACCGGGATTGACGGTGGTGGTGGCAATGACACGATCGAGAATCGAGGGAAGATCCTTGCGGACGCGGATTCGACCGTGACGGCGGTGGAGGTGGCAGTCAATATAGAAGTAACAAAAGAGGGAAATGCGGAGGGTGCCGCGCTCAGCGACGCTAGCGTCACGGCCAATGCAGCAGCCACCGGGATTGACGGCGGCGAGGGCAAAGACGAAATAGACAACGCGGGTGACATCGAGCTCCTGGCCACCTCAGAGGCAACGGCGGTGGCCGTCGGCTTGACGATTGACGGTAGCGCGAAAGGGGCCGCCCCGGGGGCTGCCCTCAGCGATGCCAGTGTCACGGCCAATACAGCGGCCACCGGGGTTGCTGGTGGTGAGGGCGATGATACGATTGTAAATGATGGGACGGAAATCGCTGCGGATGTCGATTCAACCGCGACAGCGGTGGGTGTGTCCTTGACGGTTACGGGCAGTCTCGAGGGGAACGTCGCGGGGAAGGCCCTGAGCGACGCCAGTAGCACAGCCGAAGCGGCGGTCACCGGGATCGGAGGCGGTGGTGGCAATGACACCATCGACAACCGGGCGACGATTCTGGCGGACGTGGATTCCACCGCGACAACGGTGGGCGTGGGCGCGGATGTTGGCATAGCCATCGAGGAAGGCGGGAACGCCTCGGGGGCGGCGTTGAGCGACTCCAGCGTCACGGCCAATGCGGCGGCCACGGGAATTGATGGTGGCGAGGGCGCAGACGCCATCGACAACCGCGGTGATGTTGATCTGAAGGCGAACTCAGACGCGACGGGTGTGGCGGTGTCCTTGACCGTTGCGGGTGCCATGAAAGGCGATGCCGCGGGGTCCTCGGTGAGTGACGCCAGCGTTACGGCCGAGTCGGCGGCCACCGGGATCGACGGTGGCGACGGGGATGACACGATCGTCAACGAGGGGATGATCACCCTGATGAGC
>JABXJZ010000361.1 GCA_013375335.1 Desulfobacterales bacterium | reverse complement strand
GATATGATAGGAAAGGTCGCTCAATCCAGGGCCTCTGTGATGATTACAGGCCCATCCGGTACCGGTAAGGAACTTATCGCAAAGGCCATTCACTATAACAGCCCGCGGACACACAGGCCGTTCATTTCCATAAACTGCGGTGCATTGACTGAAACCCTGTTAGAAAGTGAACTCTTCGGCCATGAGAAAGGCGCCTTTACCGGGGCTGTCACCATGAAAAAGGGACGATTTGAAATGGCTGATGGTGGAACCTTATTCCTGGATGAGGTGGGCGAGATGCCACCTTCGCTACAGGTAAAGCTTCTGAGGGTATTGCAGGAGATGGAATTTGAGAGGGTTGGAGGGACTAAGACCATCAAAGTGGACGTCAGGATCCTGGCGGCCTCCAACCGCAACCTAAAGGAAGATGTTGACCAGGGGAGATTTCGAGAGGACCTTTTCTATCGCCTCAATGTGGTTCAGATAGAGGTGCCACCGCTAAAGGAGAGGATTGAAGATATTGCCCTTTTAGTCGGTCACTTTATTGAAAAATACCGGCCATCCAGAGAGGGAAAAATAGAGCTATCTCCCGAGGTCTGGAAGGTGCTGTACGGCTACAGCTGGCCAGGGAATATCAGGGAGCTTGAGAATGCCATAGAGAGCGCCCTGGTGATGAGCTCAGATGAAACCATAACCGTAGGAGATCTACCAGATCATTTGGTAGAAAAGAAGGAGGAGAAAATAGACCTGGATAGAGTTGTTCCCCTGAACTTGCCTTTGGCTGCTGGCCTGGAACAGCTTGAGGAGAAACTCATTTTAAGGGCCCTAGCAAGCTCCAACAATGTGCAGTCCAAGGCAGCTAAAATGCTTGGCATCAGCCGCCGTATGATGCACTACAAGATGAAAAAGTACGGAATGCTCGGATAAACGGTAAAAATTGTAACAGACTTTTTACATGTAATGTCAATATATTAAGGGGCTTGGCGCTTATTATAGGTGAAATAGTGTTACAACGTTGTAACAGCCATCAAGGGGGTAGAGGTAGGTATCGAAGACGGGTAAAAAAATAAAAGAGTTATTTCAACTGCTTAGCGTGTATCAGGAGCAGATTTAAAAACTTGGCAAGCACCTTGCTTGCATGAAGCCACTAGAAACTAACTCTTTTCTCCTAACAAAAGCCAGCCGCTTGCGAGCGGCTGGTTTTTTTGTTCAGTATCCAAGCCTTCTTAACGAACGCGTATCACTACTCCACTTCTTCTGTACCTTGACGAAGAGCTCCAGGTAGACCTTAAGGGAAAATATCCTTTCGATTTCAATCCTCGCCTCCCTTCCTATTCTTTTAATCATGCTCCCATTTTTT
This sequence comes from Desulfobacterales bacterium, assembly GCA_013375335.1. GTDB lineage: Bacteria > Desulfobacterota > DSM-4660 > Desulfatiglandales > B25-G16 > JABXJZ01. Next base: position 829 of record JABXJZ010000361.1, on the reverse strand, counting down.
CCGATGATCATCCCCTTCTGCGATGCCTTTTCCACATATATCACAGCCATGATGGTGAGGAGATTTCCCTCCGTGTCTTCTCCTAACCGTTCAACCACCACAGCTGAAGAATACGGCAGCTCTTCCCTCGTCTCATGGTATATCTTCTCCCTTATGATCTCGGCGATTAGGAATTCCTCGGACTTATCGGTGCGCATCTCAGGAGGAAAAAACCGGGGACCTGGAGGGAGTCTCTTCTTCAACTCCGCTCGTAAGGTCTCAAACCCATCGCCGTAAAGGGCGGATATAGGTATAATGGATTCAAAGCAATGAAGCTTGCTATATGATTCAATGAGGGGAAGGAGCCTTTCTTTCTTGATCAGGTCTATCTTGTTTATGGCAAGGATGGCAGGCTTACCTGCCCTTCTCAAGGCTCCCAGAATAATCTTCAAATCATCACTATAAACAGCTTCCTCTAATCCGACTACGAGGAGTATGATATCGACTTCACCTAAAGAGGCCTTAGCCGATCCCACCATGCTTTTATGCAGCAAGGATCTCGTTGGGTGGATGCCAGGTGTGTCTATGAATACCATCTGACAGTCATCTTCATTATAAACGCCCATGATCCTATTCCTGGTAGTCTGTGGCTTCGGTGATGTGATGGCTATCTTTTGCCCAAGGAACTCATTTAAGAGGGTAGATTTGCCAACGTTAGGCGGGCCGACTATGGCTATAAAACCAGATAAGAACGTCATATTGGACCAGAGCGCTGACCTGATCTATTTATCTTTCTGAATCTCACTGAATTTACAAGGAGGTGGGCCTGTCTGGTGGGCTCAGGGACTCT